>JAUICI010000184.1 GCA_030427935.1 Bacteroidia bacterium
TATTTTAAAGATTTCGTAAAATTATAGAAAAAGCAGACTAATAAGCCGAATTCTGTCTAGTCTTATCATTTATCTAGCCCTGACGTCACCATCAGGGTCAATCGACCTACCCTTCCAGACCTTGCGGTTGAGCGAGTAACTCTTCTCCTTGCGGAATCTGGATTTACATGGTCTTTCAGCTCATGAGGTTTACCATGCCACTTTTGTCACCAAAAGCGCGGTGAGCTCTTACTTTCACCTGCCGAAGCGGGCTTATCCCTCACGAGGAGGGCTCACCTTTTCACCTTTACCACACCAAGGCGTGGAAGTCTATTCTCTGCTGCACTTTCTGTCGTCCAATATGAACGCCTTCCCGTTAGGAAGCATGATACTCTGTGCTGCCCGGACTTTCCTCATACTGACATTCATCGTCAGTATGCGATAAGATAAATCCCTTGCAAAGTTAAATCATTTACATCTAAAACTCTAATTCATTGTTAAATGGTATCTTTGTCAGATGAAGCATTTGATCATTATTTGTTTACTATTTCAAACCGCTTTATTTGGTCAAAGCAGTTTGTTCTTTCAACAAAAGTCAGGATTGAATCCTGCCATGGCGAACATCGACACGAAAGCTTCGATTTCTCTTTCAACGGTTTTTGCTTACAATACTTTTTATACAGGTCGTATTAATGGGGAGTATCAGATTAAAGACCATCACAATGTCATGTTTAATGGTTACTATGAGAAATTAAATGGATACAATTTATTCAATCTCAAATTTGGTTATGCTTACGCATTTAAGTTTACAGATGCCTTCAATATGAATATTGGTTTGGATCTAGGTGTTGGTATCTTAAATACAGGATTTAATAACTCGACGGGCACAGGAACAAGTGGAAATTTTAATGGTGACTTAGGGATCTCCTTTCATGGTAAATCCTATTATATCGGTGCCAATGTTCAATATGTCCAAAAACCCCTTTACAACATCATCTACCCCAACGGAATCTTTGTGAACATCATGGCCGGGCTTACAAAACCTATTGGAGAAAACTTTAGGTTTTCCATGGATGGTGCTTTAAATACAGGCTTTGGCAAAAACAGAAATAAAGCGACTGTTTCCGCACGACTGAATATTTGGGGCTATTTCTGGTTTGGACTGGGATATCGTTACTACGAAGAATTTTATGAAAGATCTAACAGCTCTCAACCCGGTGGATCTATTGCGAGACACGACATTGTTGTCCCCATAGGTTTACAGGCCAAGAATTTCACTTTTTCATATGCCTTTAACTATGATCTAGGAAGCTCAACAACTTCCCTTACTGCCTCTTTTCACGAGATTATTTTTGGTTGGAGAATCCCACATGCCGATCGAGTGGATGAGCCCGGAGCTCAATATGTGGAGTAGTGCTAGGTGCTAGGTGCTAGGTGCTAGGTGCTAGGTGCTAGGTGCAAAAAACTCAATTTGTAGCTTCAGTCAACCAACAATCATTTTCAATTGTTAATTGAAACAAGTCTATTTCTCAACAAGGAATCCGATTTTTCCGGACATGTTGATTTTCAATAGCGGATCTTGGAGGTTATTGATATTGATCATGTCAAACTGCAGGTCAACTGGATATTGAACCACAAGATTTTCAACGGTCTCTAGAATTTGGTTTTCCTGACCAATTGAAATAAAGGAGTTGGATTGATTCAAATGCTTGCTCGAATAAGTCACTCCATTACTTTCGTAAGAAATAATAACCGTATTGTACAAATCCTTTCCAACAGGTTTTACGAAATTGAAGGATTCTACATAGTCCGTCGCATTATAGCCCACATTTTGCTCTCGCGAATAAGTATTTCCTTCTGGGTCTGTTACCTTCATTTTTACCTTATGCACCCCTTGGGAAAGAAAAGCAGTACTACTCGTTCCTGTAGAAACCAAATTTCCATCGATTTCCCATTCGACAGTTGCACCATTATTTTGCACATAAGAAGTAAACTCGAATTCACCTCCTCCTAATTCTTGCACATTAAAATAGCCCCAAGATGGGTTTTCAAAGCCTAAATAAACTTTATTCTCCAAAGAAGAGACCGTTTGTCCGTTAAACTCAGCGTCTAATCGAATATCATAAACACCTGGCTCAGAAATGGTGTGAATCCAATTGTTATTCGGAATCCCATCCACATACCATTGCCATCCAGACATGTATTGACCATAAATAGCATTCGAATCCATCTCCAAATAGCCTGTATAGGCCGAAGTAAAATCAGAATAAGCGGTTTGATTGTTCAATAAACTCAAACCATCTGAAAAAGTATAAGGTACCGAATGATCGTAATATTCGAACTTGAGTTTTTTGGTATTATTCTCAAAAGAAAATTCTCCAACATAGACCATAACGCCATTTCGCTCCTCGCAATAAGCATTGTAAAACGCATCGTTATCTCCTGCCGCAATCACAATGGAATCCACTACCTCCCACTGATTATTCTGGAAAACACTGATCACCATATGCGTCTCGAATTGGGGTCCATTTGTAATGGGCATGTCCACCAATTTCGTACACGAAAAGGCCATTAATATCAGACTATATAGAAGTAATTTTTTCATTATTTGTTAAAGAAGAAATACTTTAACCCAATTCGGAATTGGAGATTGTGATCTTTATTATCGTTCGAGAAAAACTCATTGGAAGTTTGATCTAGTAAACCTGCAGATACTCCAGCAGACACTTCGATGTTAGGCGTTACTGCATAAGCATAATTCAAATTTAAGTTGACATCCATATTTCGGATTCCTTCCTTAATCCCAAAATTATTATCCATTCTCTCCACCGAGGAAGATTCTGGAATATATTGCTCCACACTTGATCTTACCCCCACTAAAAAAGAAGTTCCTACCCCTGCTGTGATTGAAGATCTTCTCAATTTAATTTTCAAAGCCAATGGAATTTCTACATTAATCTGTCCTTTATAGCTTACATCTTGATAATATCTTGTAGAATGAAATCCATAAACTTTAGTTTCATTTCTAAAAAACTGGCTTAATCCATCTCTATACTGCAAGTTTACTCCCGTTTGGAAGGCCAAATTCTTATGAAAACCTAACTCATAACCTAAACCAGCAGTAATTGCATAAGAAACACCCTTTGTGGGTTGGTATTTATTTGCTAGACCAGCCTCGACATTCGCATACAAACTATGCTTCAATGGAAATTTCGCTTTTCTTTTCTCCAGAACAATATGATTGGATTGATCCTGATCGATTTGTGCGATATCGATTGCATTCATTTGATCTAACTTCTCTATTTTTTCTTGAACACCTCTAGCTTTTTCACTCAACAAATTACTCGCAATCATTTCAGCTGAATGGTATAGTTCCTGAGCATCGAAGCTCGCATTCTGAACAAAGTTTGTATTCTGTTTGATTGGATTCAATACTGTTGGGTTCTTGCTCGGCGCATTAACTGAAGTATTCTGATCCAAGTTTGAATTTTGATCTGAAATACCACTTACTGGAAGTTGATTCGCAATCGTATTAATTTGATTCGAATTCACTTGAGGTTCCAATTCTCTGAACTGATTTCCTTTAGCTACCAATTGGTCTATATCGGAAAATTCAATATTTGGATAAAGGATTGCATTCAATTGGTACAACCCAAAAAAGGCCAAAACGATTAATGTGGAGGAAGAAATCCAGAAAAAGGCCCCTCTGCGCTTTCGCTTTTTAGCATCATGCGCATCCAGCATGGATTCCATTTCATCCCAATACGAATCTTTGAATTCAAATTCTGATTTTTCGTTTGGTCCGTCTTGGTTTTCAAAAATGTGATATGTCTCTTCGTCTCTGTAAATCATCATCCAAAACTTCTGGATAACTCTACTCTATCCTGCTCCGTTATCAATTCTCTTAAAATCTTTCTGGCATTTGACAAGTGCCATTTCGACGTTCCGTTAGAGATATTGAGGATCTCACCAATTTCTTTATGTGAATATCCATGAATGATGTACAAATCGAATACTTTTCTTGAAATTTCGGGTAGTTTGTCAATAAACCCGTTCAACTTCTCCATTTCAAAAGTCGTAATGGACTCATTTTGTGAAGAAGTATTCGTGTGATAATCCAGTTCTCTGTCGGTTTCTTTCGTCGTTACTCTTTCTTTGTATTTCTTGTTCTTTCTAAAATCGTCTATAATTACATTGAGTGTGATCCTTTTTGCCCAAGCTTCAAATGGGACAGACTCGCCCAATGTGTCTAGCTTTGTACAAACTTTCAAAAATGCCATATTCAAGGCAGCTCTGGCAGTTTCTTCATTTTTGTGGTACTTGAAACAAATCGGCATTAGCATGTGGAAACAGATTTCATACAGCTCTTTTTGAGCTCTTCTATCCTGTTGGATACATTTTGATATGAGTTTCTCACTTACTTTCAACGTGTTAAAAAACAAAAAACCGGTCTATAAATTTACCCAAAGCCAGTGACAAATAAAAATCAGACCGGTTTTTTTAGACAAGTAGTTTCTCCATCTAGCTGAATTATTGATTCAACTGTAGCAGAATTACAACGAAAAACGCATATTTGCAGCAAGGGGTTGGTGAAAAATCAAAAAAAATGAGAAAAATTTTATTCATCCGACATGGAAAGGCAAAAAGAAACTCAGATTCCGGAAAGGATTTTGACCGAAAACTCAACAATAAAGGGCGAATCCAGTCAAATGTAATCGGTCACCTCTTACTTGAAAAAAACATCCAACCTGATCAAATTTTTTCTAGTGATGCGGCAAGAACAACGGAAACCATTCAGATTATCAATGAAATCTTAGGACAAACCGGGACGAAAATCGAATTTCGTCCAGAGTTTTACTTGTGCGACATAAATACTTTAATTCAATTCTGTTTTAATTTGTCTGATGATAAGGAGCTTATAGTGATTTGTGGCCACAATTATGGCATTACAGATTGTTTAAATTACTTCACAGAACTCGATCTTGAATTATCTACTTGCGGAACGGCCCTCGTTACTTTTGAAGTAGATTCTTGGAAAGAAATTTCTAAAGGAACTGGTATTTTGGATTGGATTAAATTTCCTCGAGAAATTGTGGAATAAAGCTTAGTATTTTCTCAAAGCTCGAAGTTTCATTTTAGCATAGGAATTAAAATATTCATCCGACTTAATCAAGACCTTATAAGTCTTAGGACTTTCTGTTTCAGGCAAATCTAAACCAAACAAAAAATACCCTTTATGTCGTGTATTGAAGTCCCATTTTGCAAAATGTACAATATGGCGATGTGCCCAGAATAAGTTCTTTTTTTCAACTTCATCATCTACGATCACAACAACCTTAGCATCGGTTCTTTCATCAAAATCACTTTCAAATTCCAAACAGATATATTGAATTCTGTCTTTTGTGATGGAATCTGTAAATTCTCCCACCAAGATCTCCTGACCAGCTACCAACTCTTTTTCTGGAATTTCAAATTCAGTTACCGTGTATAGTTGATCCGGATCATCTGGTAATTGCATTAAAATCCCTTTGTACTTGTCATCCGTTTTGAGAAAAATTCGCCAATACTTTTCCTTTGTCATATAATTCCAGTCCAGTATATAGTTATTCCATTGATAAACTTGAATCACATTCACATAGATCACAAAAACCCCTAATCCTAGAAACAAGAATTTTGCCCAGAGTCTCAACTGCATCAGAAAAAAGGCCATCATCAGAAAGATAAAAGGATAATAATCTATGAAAACACGCTGACCATAAGAAGCTCCATAGGTCCAATCCCACCAAGACGAAATGATATAAACAAAAATGTAAAAGGCCGAAAACCAAGTAATGAGCATGTAGTACTCCTTTTTAATCAAAAGGTGAACTGCTCCTAAAAAGACAACAATCGTAATCGGAGCATAAACAAACAAACTTCTTCGATAGGAAAATAGAACTTCAAAAATATGGGGATATTGGAAGAAAAAGACCTCACTTCCATAGGAATACACTAAAAAGTCTCCAGTTTGTTGGTACCAAAAATAAACTTGAATTAATCCAATCAGAAAAATAATGAAAACACCAATAAAGAACCGATAGAAAGGCTTGAACAAACCAATCATTCCTGATTTCAATGTTTGCCAATCACCTGCAATAAAAGGCAAAAATAGCAGAACAATAATGTTAATCTGACGAATTATAAAAATGAAGCCCAGAAATATACAAGCGATATAAAAGAGCCAAATGGCACTTTCAAGAAAATACCTTCTAGTGAAGTAGAGAAAACCTGAGATGGCAAAAAATGAAAAAGCATGGGAGTAAAAAGATCCAAAATTGATCTCATTGGTCAAACCAGTCGCTAAAACAACAAGAGCTTGACAAATAAAAATACTGAATCGATCAACCCCAAATTGTTGAAAGGCCAGACGAAAAAGAATCAGACCAAAAAACACATAGAATATAACTCCATGAAAAGCCCATTTACTAAACTCTTTT
>JAUICI010000185.1 GCA_030427935.1 Bacteroidia bacterium
TACTCCGAAGAGTTTAAGTTTAAGGATATAACCAAATCGTTATCTAAACTCTGGTATAAAGTTCAACATGATACTATTATTGATAATGTTTGGTACAAAAAAGGAGATAAAATCAAGTGGGAAAAAGTAGATAAGGATGACATATACAATGTGATGAATTTGATCAAATCCAAAATGAATTTTGATGAAAAGACGAGCATTTCATTTTTCCATTTAGATGAAAGAATAATAGAAAACAATAAATATGAAGATCTGGATTATTTGTATCGCCATTTTGAGTATTAGTATACCATTCAAATCACTTTCCTGTGGATATTATCCATCTGGAGAAGAAGCGAGATTTACTTTGTTTCATCCAACTAATTTCGATTTTGATGGATTTACACCTTTTTTCTATTCGGCTTACTATTATTACTATTCGCCTTATGAAGAGGATATGGAAAAGCTGAAGCCAGATATTGAAGAGGAAGAGGTGAAAAATATTTTGCTTTGGCAAAAACTCACAAAAGTTAAAATTAATAAAAGATCAATACATGATGCTTTGTATAGATCACCGACGGACTTAACAAAAAAATCAACTAATAAGTTTGTTCGTCAACTTCATAGGGAAAATAAGCATGATCTCTTAGAGTATATGGCATTTGTTTCGAGAGTTAGTAATCTTAATACATATCATTCCGATCCTTGGGAAAAAAACGATCGTTTTGATGCCAAATTAAGAGTTCGGATTATTGAAGAGATCAATCAAAAAATACAAAACGTTCAGGATCATTTTTTAAAACGTAGATACGCTTTTTTAGCAGTTAGATTGTGTTTTTATGAAGGGCAATATGAACTAATGAATAGGTATTGGGAGAAGTATATTCAGCATACAGAGAAAGACATTGTCTACTACTGGGGTCTGTACTATTGGAATGTTCATCAGCCAGATAGTCCTGAACGTGACAATCGATTTTTTGAAGTGTTTTATAATGCTAGTGGTAAAAGAAGAACAATTAGATCGAATTATCTAAATGAAAATCATTTGTATATCGGTAAGGGAGAATTAAACCATCCAGTTTATGAGAAAGATTTTCTTTTTTATAAGTCCCTGAGATCAACTGGGAAAGTATTGAGGGATATAAAAAGACTTCATAAAATAACGGGAGGAAATCATGAACTAGATTTTTTGATTTTAAGAGAAGTAAGTAAGCTAGAAGATTGGTTGTTGTCTCCTCAATTTGTAATGGGCTCGCCCGCAATTTACGAAATGGACGACTGTTGTTATGAAGATGTTTCGGATATATTATTTCCTAGGGATGTACAATACGCTAGACAGGTGCTCCGATTCATTCGAAAAAATAAACCAAAAAAGAATTACATCTGGGATATGTCAGAGGCGTATTTAAATTATTTACTGGGAAATTACAAGACATCTAAAGCTAAAGTTCAATCAGCGTTAAAGAAATTTCGAAGTAAAAAAGAACAAAAATTATTAAAGCAAATTTTATATTTAAACCAGGCTGCGCTTAAGGATAAGAGTTTAGATTTGACAAAGTTTGATGTAGAGAGTCTAGATGTAGATAATAAGTTTATTCTTGGTTTAGCCAAAGAGTTTGAAAGAACTGGGCAGATAGAGAAAGCAATTATAGTTTATTCTTGGATGACTTTATTTGAGGATGAAGAGGACTATTATAATTATCACTTTGTTTGGCAGTCTCCAAATAAGAATGAAAACTCTTGGGGTGACTTCTTTGTAAATTACAAATATTATATAGATTTCATTGCGGGACCAAAAGAAATCAAAAACATAATTCGGTTAACAAAGTTGAACTTTGATCGACCTAACTTTAAAACACTCAAGTCGGATATAAATTATTTATACGATTTATTGGGAACTAAATATTTGCGAAGAGGGAAGTTAAATTTGGCACTAAAATATTTTGATAAAGCAGGACAGAACTACTACATTAATGAGGATAATTCATATGACTACTATTTAAATGCAAACCCTTTTTATGCAGATCTAAATTCACATCATAAAGTTAGCAAAGCTGATACAGTTTCATACACAAAGCCACAAATCATACGAAGATTATTAAAACATCTCAGAGCTTCAGATGTAGAAGGGAATAAGTCGTACCACTACAATGCAATTGCAAATTGTTATTACAATATGACTTATCATGGAAACTCTTGGATGATGCGAAGGTATGCATGGTCAATAAGTGAATTTCATAATGATTTTGTCGATGAGAAGGAATATCACAGGGCAAATTTGGCAAAAAGTTATTACTATAAAGCTTATCTCAGCGCCGAAGAAAGCGATTCAGCTGCCTATTATTTGGCAATGGCTGGAAAATGTGAAGCATTGTCTAACATCGATAAATGGGATGGAGAGGAAGATCGTGATTTCACGAATAAGTACTACCGAACTTTGAAAAAGAAGTATGCGGATTGGTCCGACATTTATTTAGGTGGTTGTTATGCTTTTGATCAGGCAAAATAAATTTTAAGCTAAAAAGAACCCCAGAGTAATAGTCTGGGGTCTTTGTTCTTTTTTCAGTTTTTTAAGCATCATATGTCTAACTAAACATATCCTTAACTCGATCAAAAAAGCCTTTATCTCTGTGTGTTGGATTTGGTTGGAAGTTTTCGCTATCTCGAAGTTTTTCCAGCATGGCTTTTTCTTCTTTGCTTACTTTCTTTGGGGTCCAAACGTTTATATGAACAAACAAATCTCCTTTTCCATATGAATGGATGTCAGCGACACCTTTTCCTCTTAATCTTAAAATCTTTCCGGATTGTGTTCCAGGTTCAATCTTAATTTTGGCTTTTCCACCAACTGTTGGGATTTCTATCGATGTTCCCAAAACAGCATCAATGAAATTGATATAGGCTTCAAAATGAAGGTTGGCCCCGTCTCTTTTGAGTTGCTCATCTTCAATTTCTTCAATAACCACTAAAAGGTCACCAGGAATTCCACCAAATGGAGCCGCATTTCCTTTACCGTTGACACTCAACTGCATGCCGTCCTGAACTCCAGCTGGAATTTCGATCTCAACAACTTCTTCTTGTCTTTTTAGACCTTGGCTATCCGCATCACTTGGCTTTTTATCGATGATTTTACCGGTTCCATGACAGGTGCTACAAGTAGAAGCGGTTTGCATATGCCCAAGAATCGTTTGTTGCACTTTCATGATTCTACCAGAACCATTACAAGTACTACAAGTGTTGTAGGTAACTCCTTCGGCATTTACAAGCTTATTGACTTTAATCTTCTTCTTTACACCATTAGCAACTTCTTCAAGATTCAGTTTGATTTTTACTCTTAGGTTAGAACCTCTTGACATTCGAGATCCACCTCGGCCACCACCAAAGCCACCTCCACCAAAAGCACTTCCAAAAATATCACCAAATTGCGAGAAGATATCGTCCATGGACATACCTCCTCCACCAAATCCAGCTCCACCCATTCCTTGATGACCAAACTGATCATAACGTTGCTTTTTCTGTGGGTCACTCAACACCTCATAAGCCTCAGCCGCTTCTTTAAACATTTCAGCAGCTTCCTCATCATCTGGATTTTTATCTGGATGGTATTTTAAAGCTAACTTTCGGTAGGCCTTTTTGATTTCAGAATCAGAAGCTCCTTTCGAAACTCCTAAAACTTCATAATAATCTCTTTTATCACTCATGATCGATTATTTTCCAACTACAACTTTAGCGAATCTGATTACTTTATCATTTAAAAAGTAACCTTCTTCCACAACATCCACAACCGCTCCCTTCAATGATTCTTCAGGCGCAGGAATTTCCGTAATCGCTTCATGCAAATCCATATTGAATTTCTCTCCTTTGGATTCCATTTTCTTTACACCTTGTCTTTCAAAGATGTTCAGCATTTTATGGTGAATCAATTTGATTCCTTCTATTTGCTCTTCGTCTTGTGTATTGGCGATTGCTCTTTCGAAATCGTCGAGAATAACAAGCATTTCAGCAATGACTTTTTCTGATGCATTCTGAATAAGATCTGCTTTCTCCTTGATGGTTCTTTTTCTGAAGTTGTCAAAATCAGAGTAAAGTCTGACGTATTTGTCATTCGCTTCCTTTACCTGGATTTCCAATTCATTCAATGGGTCCTTTTCTTCATTTTGATCCACTGCTTCTTCATTCACCTCTTGATCTTTCACTTGTTCGTCCATTTCAACAGTTTCTTCTTGTTTCTTCTTCTTTCCCATTTTCATTCAAATTTTCTTGTTTTATGGATGTCAAAAAGCATTCCAAGTGACTAAATAGGACAATATGTCACAAATAGACCCTTAGAGAAGAAAAAATTGTCAGAATCGGTTTACAAATCCAAAAGATTGTCAATTTGAACATGGAGGTTTAACCCACTGAGATCCTCTCTAGTTGCAACGATAGTTCCTGTCTGGTCAATCAGAAATATGTTTGGAATGGCACTAACGCCATAAAGACTTGAAATAGCACTTCTCCAACCTTTCAAATCGGATACATGGGTCTTCCATTTCAGTCCGTCTTTTTTAATCGCTTGAGCCCATTTGTCAGCATCTTGGTCTAAGGAAACAGAAATGATTTGAAACTTAGCGCCATTTTTAAATTTGGCCTTTTTGTACTTATTGTAAATCTCGACAATTTCAGGGTTTTTAATTCTGCAAGGGCGACACCATGAGGCCCAAAAATCCAAGAGAATAACATCCCCTTTGAAATCGCTCAGACTAATTTCTTTTCCTTTCGGTGTTTTACCAGTGAAATCCGGTGCTTTTTGTCCTTTTTGAACGGCAGGATTAAACAGAAATGTGAAGGTGAGATAGAACCAAAACATGCTTACATTCTTCTAATATCAGCTCCGATATTATTCAGTCTCATGTCAATATTTTGGTAACCTCTATCGATTTGCTCAATATTGTGAATCACAGATCGACCTTCAGCTGATAGTGCTGCAATAAGAAGAGATACACCTGCTCGAATGTCAGGAGAAGTCATTTGAATCCCTCTTAATTCACTTTTTCTTCCATTTCCGATAACGGTAGCTCTATGTGGGTCACACAATATAATCTGAGCTCCCATGTCGATCAATTTATCTACGAAGAATAAGCGCGACTCAAACATTTTTTGATGGATTAATACAGATCCTTTTGCTTGAATGGCAGTTACCAATACAATACTCAATAAATCTGGAGTAAATCCTGGCCATGGAGCATCTGCAATAGTAAGAATAGAACCATCAATAAAAGTGTCTACTTCGTATGATTTTTGAGAAGGGATATAAATGTCATCACCTCTAAACTCCATCTTAATACCTAGTCGTTTAAATACATCTGGAATAATCCCCAATTCAGGAATGGAACAGTCTTTAATGGTGATTTCCGATTGTGTCATGGCAGCTAAACCAATGAATGATCCAATCTCAATCATGTCAGGTAAAATCCTGTGGAAGCATCCACCAAGAGATTTGACTCCTTGAATATGAATCATGTTGGAACCGATACCTGTGATTTTGGCTCCCATGCTATTCAACATCTTGCACAGCTGTTGAAGGTAAGGTTCACAAGCAGCATTGTATATGGTTGTTTTTCCTTTAGCAAGAACCGCAGCCATGACAATATTGGCCGTCCCTGTTACAGAAGCTTCGTCTAAATGGATATAGGTTCCAGTTAGTTTTTTAGCTGTAACTGAATAAAAATATTCTTTTGAATCGTAATCAAATTTAGCTCCGAGTTTAGCAAAACCTTCAAAGTGCGTGTCCAGTCTTCTTCGACCGATTTTATCACCACCTGGCTTTGGCATAAATCCTTTTCCGAATCGGGCAAGTAAAGGTCCAACGATCATGATGGAACCTCTCAATCCTGATGCTCTATTTTTGAAATCTTCCGAAGTAAGGTAATCCAGATTAATGTCTTTTGCTTTAAAGTTATAGGTACCAGCCTCAACTTTTTCAACTTTTACTCCCATTGCCTGAAGTAAGTTGATTAATTTGTTAACATCAATAATATCTGGAATATTGGAGATGGTGACTTTTTCTTCTGTCATCAAAACGGCACATAAAACTTGCAGTGCTTCGTTTTTAGCTCCTTGTGGAATTAGTTCTCCTTTTAACTTTTTACCTCCGTAGATTTCAAATGAACTCATTACTTTTTCTTGCGCTTAGATTTATTTTTGAATTTACTTTTATTCTTCGCATTTGGATGGCCCATGACCTTGTAAATTTCATTTTGGCTCATGAGTACTTCCAAATCTTTGATTTTTAATTTTCCTTGAGACAAGACACTTAACTGATGTTGAATAACGTCATTCTCAACCGCGCCAGAGTTATTAAAAGCCACGTAGTCTTTCTTCATGATGTTTCCAATGACTCTCACAAGAGCATCCTTTTCTTCTCCTTCTGGCATCTCGAGGGCCT
>JAUICI010000186.1 GCA_030427935.1 Bacteroidia bacterium
TTTACAACGACATCGCCATTGCCTACCCAAACTTCACCATTTTGGAAGATTATACTTCTGTTCCATGGAAGCATTATAAAAATTATGCTACACCGAATGATGTCATGATCGATACGGTGAAGATGATTGTTAGAAATAATAATGTTGTGGATGCTATCCAGCCCGATACAGTTGGGTATATTTCTGTAGATTACCAAGGCGCGAATCAATGGATTGATTACCAGGGGTCTGTTGGAACTGGTAACTGGGAAGTGGGTAATAAACAATACGATATTTTTGTAAGTCCATTTTATACGGTTGATCAGTTCTTACATGATACTACTGTCACACTTGATTGTGAAATCCATTTGACAGGAACCGCGGTTGATAACGCCTACGAAATAAATGACACCTCAAGAATAGAAGTGAAGTTTGAAAATTATTATGCCTACGATGATGGAACTGCTGAGGCTGCTTATGGACCAACAGGCACATTAGCTTCTCTGGCTTATAAAATCGAACCATTAGAATCCGACTCCTTACTAGGAGTGTATATTGGTTTTGTTCCATCGGTTACGGATGTCTCAGGATATGAGTTTCTACTGACAGTTTGGGACGACGATAATGGACAACCTGGAAATATCTTGTACGAGGATGACCCATTTGATCCAAGATATCCATTGTATCCTTATGATAAAAATGGTTTCAGATATTATGCTTTGCAAGATTCTATGAAATTGTATTTGGATGGTACTTTTTATATAGGCTGGAAGCAATATGATTCTCAAAGATTGAATATTGGAATGGATTTGAATCGAGATAATTCAGATAAAATCTTTTACAGTATCAATAATCAGAATTCTTGGTTAGGTACAGTTTATGAAGGTTCTCTGTTGATGCGACCAGTATTTGATTCTGATATGAACTATGTATTAGGATACCCAGAAAGACAACCGATTCAAACGTTTGACTTTACACTTTACCCAAATCCAACCAATAATCAACTAAATATTAAAGGGGATGTAGAAGAAATTGAAACAATCCAAGTCTTTGATTTAGCAGGGCATTTGGTTCAATCTTATTCAAAAAGATATTCCATAGATGTAACTTTTCTAAACTCGGGTATTTACCTGATGAGAATTGTTGATAAAAATGGAATTAATTACAACCATAAATTCATTAAAAATTGATCCGGTTTTGGAAGAAAAAGAAAATTTGGATTCCGAAGAGCTTTACGAACACCATAGTATTTTGGTAGATGCGGGTCAAGACTTGTTAAGAATAGACAAGTTTTTAATGGATAAAATTCCAAACACCTCTAGAAACAAACTCCAAATTGCAGCCAAGAATGGAAATATCCTGGTGAATGAAAAGGCGGTTAAATCCAATTATAAAATAAAACCAGGAGATCAAGTTTCAATTGTGCTTCCTTATCCTGTGCGAGAGTTAGAGTTGATCCCTGAGGATATTCCTTTAGATGTTGTATATGAAGATGATGAGGTCATTGTCATTAATAAACAACATGATATGGTTGTGCATCCTGGATATGGAAATTACAGAGGTACACTAGTGAATGCTTTAATTCATCATTTTGATCATCTTCCTGAATTACCTTCGGATTATTACGGAAGGCCAGGTCTAGTTCATAGATTGGATAAACACACCACCGGTCTGATGGTCGTTGCTAAAACAGAAACAGCGCTTACAAATTTAGCCAAACAGTTTTATGATCGAACTACAGAAAGAAGGTATTGGGCCCTTGTATGGGGAGACGTGGAAGAGGATGGAACCATAGAAGGAAATCTTGGTCGTTCCCTTAAAAATAGGAAAGTGATGCAGGTATTTCCTGAAGGTGATATTGGAAAAAGAGCGATAACGCACTATAAAGTATTAAAAAGATATGGATACGTGACTCTGGTAGAGTGTAAGCTGGAGACAGGTAGAACCCATCAAATTCGAGCTCATTTTAAGTATCTGGGGCACCCCTTGTTTAATGATTTGGAGTATGGGGGAGACAAAATTGTAAAAGGTACAGTATTTACAAAATACAAGAAGTTTGTAGAGAATTGTTTTGATATGCTGACTGGACAGGCTTTGCATGCTAAAACACTTGGGTTTACGCATCCAAAAACAAAAGAATTTAAAACCTTTGAGTCGGAACTTCCGTATGACTTTCAGGAAGTTCTCAAAAAATGGGATAATTATGTGGCTCCAGATCGATAATTAACATAGAGTTGGTGAAAGATAGAGCCCCAAAAAAAAGAAAAATAATTGTTAGGTAATAAATAATTAATTACTTTCGCGTATTGTGCAAGTAACACTTAATCGGTAAAAACTATATTGTATGAGAATAAAATCACTACTTTCTTTAGTTGCATTAGTCGCAGCAGTCAACCTTTCGGCACAGACTAAAAACTACGTTAGAGAAGCAAATGATTTATGGAATAATCAACATTATTTTCCAGCAGCTGAAAAGTTTGAATTAGCATCTGCAAAGGTGGTAATAGGTGGTAAAAAGAATTCCAAAGCTAGAGTTCTTAAAGGACAGTTGACTTACAGAGCTGGTGAATGCTATAGACTAACTTTAAGAGTTGGAGAAGCTGAGGAGCAGTATGAAAAAGCAGTTGCTCTAAAATATTTTGAAGAAGAGCCTTTGCTGTATTTCAACCTAGGAGAAGTTCAGTTGACTCAAGGTAAATTAGATAAAGCAAAAGAGAATTTTGAGAAATATCAAAATTTAGTTCCTTCGGATAAAAGAACGGAGAACAGATTGCAATCTGTAGCTTTTGCCAAAAGTGCAAAGAAAAAACCTTCCAAGCACGAGATTAACAATTTGAAAAGATTAAATACAGACGCATTTGAAATGTGTCCAGTCGTTCCAGACAAAAAAGGAAAAACATTGATGTTTGCGTCTACAAGAGAGGCAAGTGAAGGAGATGGTGAAGATCCAAGATCAGGTGGTTCTTATTTTAGCCTTTGGATTACAGAGTTCGATAAGAATGGATTACCAAAGCAACCTGAGATTGTTGAAGTAGGAAGAATTTCAACATTGAATAACGAGGCTTCCGTTTCATTTGACGGGAAATTCAAGACCATGTACTTCACAAGATGTTACAACATGATCGACCAAAAAGATTATAAAGGCGAAAATAAAGGTTGTGATATTCTAGTTTCTGAATCTGAGAAAAAAGCTTGGGGAGAACCAGAAATCATGAAGATTAAGGATGCGGATTCAATCTCTGTTGGACATCCTTGTATTAATGATGCAAACAACTTCCTGATTTTCTCTAGTGATATGGCTGGAGGTTTCGGAGGAAGAGATCTTTGGTACACAACTTTCGATAAGAAACAAAAAGTTTGGTCTATGCCTAAAAACATGGGAGAGAAAATCAATACTCCTGGTGATGAGATGTTCCCAACTTTCTTGAAAAACGGAGACCTTTCATTTGCATCAAATGGTCACATCGGAATGGGTGGTCTGGATATGTTTATCGCACCTAAAGACGGTGATAATGCATGGGGTGAGCCGGTGAATATGGGGTTCCCAAGAAACTCAACGGCTGATGATTACCACTATGTAGAGTTTGGAGACGATAATGGTTTCTTTACTTCGAATAGAAATGGTTCTAAAGGATATAAAGATGATCTTTGGTCATACAAATTACCTCCAGTATTGGTTTCTTTGAAAGTAATCGTAAGAGATCAAGAGACAAACGAAATTATTCCTGATGCAACAATTAAGTTGATTGGAACGGACAATTTGTCTATCGAAGAAAAAACTACTGCTGATGGTACTTTTGTATTCGACAAGAAACCAAACAACGAGCAAATCCTTCAAGTTGGTCACAATTATACATTCGAGGTAACAAAAGATAAGTTCCTCGGAAACAATGGACAGATCACAACGAAGAATGTAGAAGATTCAAAAGAGTTTGTTGTTGATGTTTATTTGATCAACACGGATAAGCCAATTAAAATGCCAGAGGTACGATATGACTTTGGTAGATGGGAGTTACAGGTGAACGATTCAGTAAACTCTAAAGATTCATTGAACTACTTGTATGATATTATGATTAAAAATCCAACGATTGTTGTAGAGTTGATGGCACACACGGATTGTAGAGGTTCTGATAGAAACAACTTAACTTTATCTCAGAAAAGAGCACAATCTTGTGTGGATTATCTTGTTGAGAAAGGTATTCCAAAAGACAGATTGAAAGCAAAAGGATATGGTGAAACAACTCCACTACTTTATAAAGCGAATTCTGAAGCGCCAGGTGTTGAGTTGACTTGTAACTATATTAAAGCGTTACCAACGAAAGATGAGCAGGAAATGCTTCATCAGCGTAACAGACGAACGGAATTCCAGATTTTGAGTTGGGATTATGTTCCGAAAGACGAAAAGTAGATATACTTAAATAATTATTTGAAAGCGTCCTGACATTCATAGTCAGGATGCTTTTTTTGTTATATATAATTGATAATACTAAATGTCTGATTCTAGATACAATATGAGAGGCGTTTCTGCTTCTAAAGAAGATGTTCACAATGCAATTAAGAATGTTGATAAAGGTTTGTTTCCAAATGCCTTTTGTAAGATTGTTCCAGATGATCTAACAGGAGACGAAGATCATTGTTTAGTCATGCACGCAGACGGTGCAGGAACAAAATCTTCTTTGGCCTATATGTATTGGAAAGAAACTGGAGATATTTCAGTTTGGAAAGGAATAGCTCAAGATGCATTGATCATGAATATCGATGACCTACTGTGTGTGGGTGCGACAGAGAATATTCTTGTGTCTTCTACTATCGGACGAAACAAAAACTTAATTCCAGGTGAAGTTATTTCAGCTATTATTAATGGTACGGAAGAATTACTTCAAGATTTACGAAACTTGGGACTAAATATAAGATCCACTGGAGGTGAAACTGCAGATGTCGGTGATTTGGTTAGAACCATTATTGTCGACTCAACTGTAGTTGCTAGAATGAAGCGAAAAGATGTGATTTCGAATCACACCATTCAAGATGGTGATGTTATTGTTGGATTAGCTTCTCATGGACAGGCTAGCTATGAAAAAGAATACAATGGTGGTATGGGCTCAAATGGTTTAACTAGTGCAAGACATGATGTCTTTCATAAATATTTAGCCGAAAAGTATACTGAAAGTTTCGATCCGGATGTGCCAATGGATTTGGTTTATTCTGGGACAAAAAAATTGACAGACTCTGTTGAGGAGAGTCCACTAGACGCGGGGAAACTAGTTTTATCTCCAACACGAACGTATGCTCCAATTATTATCAAGATTTTGGAATCTTTTAGAAATCAAATTCATGGTATGGTACATTGTTCTGGAGGGGCACAAACTAAAGTCTTGCATTTTGTCGATAAAGTTCATGTAATAAAAGATAATCTTTTTCCTATTCCTCCTCTATTTAAGCTGATTCAAGAGGAGTCTGGAACTGAGTGGAAGGAAATGTATAAGGTGTTTAATATGGGACATCGAATGGAAATCTATGTTCCTCAAGAAATAGCTCAAGACATCATTGAAATATCTAAGTCCTTCAATGTAGATGCCCAAATTGTGGGTAGAGTTGAATCTTCAGCAGATAAGAAATTAACTATTAGATCCGAATACGGAGAATTTGTTTATTAAGATATGAGTGATTTACTAGGGAAACTAGAAGCGATTAGTATCCGATTTGATGAAGTAGGAAAACTGATAACAGATCCTGACATCATAGCGGATATGAAACGCTACGTGAAGTTGAATAAGGAGTATAAAGATCTTGAAGAAATCGTAAAGGTTTACAAAGAATACAAGAATGTCATCGACAATATTCAATCCTCTAAAGAGATTTTGGATACTGAGGACGATCCTGAAATGAAGGAGATGGCGAAAATGGAGCTCGATGAGTTGATTCCCAAAAAAGAAGAGATGGACGAAGAGATCAAATTTCTTCTCATACCAAAGGATCCTGAAGATGACAAGAATGCGATTTTAGAAATTCGTGCAGGTACTGGTGGTGATGAATCCTGCATTTTTGTTGAGGATGTATTTAGAATGTATACCATGTACTTTAAAGAAAAAGGTTGGTCGCACGAAGTTATAAACTCCAATGAAGGTGGTGTTGCAGGCTATAAGGAGATTAGCTTGAATGTTGAAGGTGAAGGGGTTTATGGAACCTTGAAGTTTGAATCTGGCGTACATCGTGTTCAAAGGGTGCCAGATACAGAGTCTCAAGGAAGGGTTCATACTTCTGCAATAACTGTCGCCGTTCTTCCAGAAGCTGAAGAAGTAGATGTAGATTTGAATATGGC
>JAUICI010000187.1 GCA_030427935.1 Bacteroidia bacterium
GTTGCGATTCATATCAATGCCTTCAACTTTCCGATATGGGGGATGTTGGAGAAAATTGCTGTAAACCTAATGGCGGGTGTTCCAGCAATCGTCAAACCATCTGAATATACTTGTTACCTTACTGAACTTATGGTTAAGGAAATCATTGATTCCAAAATTTTGCCAGAAGGCTCTCTTCAATTGGTTTGTGGATTAGGAAGAGGAATTGTGGATCATGTAGATAACCAAGATGTCGTTACATTTACGGGGTCTGCTCATACGGGTAGAATCTTAAAATCATTGCCGCAGTTTGTGGAGAATTCTGTACCGTTCAATTTGGAAGCAGATTCATTAAACGCCTGTGTTCTTGGTGAAGATGTAAAGCCAGGAGATGAGAATTTCGATATCTTCATCAAAGAGGTTCAAAAAGAAATTACGGTTAAAGCGGGGCAGAAATGTACAGCTGTACGAAGAATTCTTGTACCAGAAAATAGGGTAGAAGATGTACAAAAAGCCTTAACCGCCAGATTAGCAAAGAATACGATTGGAGATCCTTCTGTAGAAGGTGTGAGAATGGGGGCTTTGGCAACTCAGATTCAGGTTGGAAGAGTCAGAGAAAAAGTGGATCAATTGGCCCAGTCACAAGAGGTCGTTTATGGAAATATGGATGATTTCGAGGTAATCGGTGCAGATCGAGAAAAAGGTGCTTTCTTCTCACCAGTTCTGTTTTTAAATGACGATCCTTTCAATAAAACGGATGTTCATAATGTAGAGGCTTTTGGACCTGTTTCTACTATAATGCCGTACAAATCGCTTTCAGAAGCGGTTGAAATTGTCAAAATGGGTAAAGGATCCCTGGTTACTTCAATCGTCACCGGAGATGATAAGCTTGCAAGAGAGTTTGTCGTAGAAGCTGCTCATATGAATGGTAGAATCTTAGTTTTAAACTCAAGATGTGCGAAAGAATCTACTGGTCATGGTTCACCAATGCCATTGCTAACACATGGTGGACCTGGAAGAGCTGGTGGAGGAGAAGAAATGGGTGGAAAACGAGGTGTTCTTCACTATATGCAAAGAACGGCGATTCAAGGTCACCCGCAAACAATCACTGAAATTACGCAGCAATTTCAGGTAGGAGCTGACCAACCGGAAGCGAATCCACATGTCTTCAGAAAGCATTTTGAAGAGCTTGAAATAGGGGAGACTGTATTTACACATAAGCATACAGTAACAACTTCAGATATCGTCAATTTCGCAAATGTTAGTGGTGATAATTTCTATGCACACATGGATGAAACCTCTTTGGATGGGACCATTTTCGAAAGAAGAGTTGCGCATGGATATTTCTTATTGTCAAAAGCAGCTGGATTGTTTGTGGACCCTAAGAAAGGTCCCGTGTTATTGAATTACGGAATCGATGAATGTCGATTTACCAAACCTGTTTATCCAGGAGCAACCATAGGAGTTCGATTTACTGTAAAAGAAAAAATTGATCAAGAAAAAAGGGATGAAGAAGATATTGCAAAAGGAATCGTAAAGTTTCTTGTCGATATCTATGATGAAGAGGGAGAAACAGTTGGTTTAGCAACAATTCTTACCATGGTGAGGAAACTGGATCAAAGCAAATAGATTTGAATATTGTGAGAATAAAGAAGGGGGAGGAGACTCCCCTTTTTTTGTGATTATTTAAAGACAACTTAATTTACATTTAACCTAATTACAAGGATAGCTTGGTAATTTTAGAATCCCCTAAAATTAAGGCTATGAAATTCTCACTACTACTCATAAGCCTGACCACAACACTTATGTCATTGTCTCAGTTAAACCTTGGAGATATACTCTTTGTTGGCTGGTACGGCGATAATCTGGACGGATTTGCTTTCGTCACAATGACCACAATACCGGATGGAACCGAAATCTATTTCACAGATAATGAATGGAATGGATCTGCTATTGGAAGTGGAGGAGGCTGGGATGGAACCACCGAAGGATTCATGCATTGGACCAATAATTTAGGAGGTGATATTCCAGCTGGAGTTGTAATCACTTTTGAGGGAATTGATGTGCCTGCAAGTCAGACAACCTCCTGCGGACAATTAAGCCTAGTTTCAGGAGGAAATGGAACCATAAGAGTTAATGCATCCAATGAGGTTATTTATGCTTATCAAGGTACAAGTGCTACAAATGTTACAAATTTCGTTTCCGCAATTGCAAATGATGGATTTGGTAATGGGACAATTACAAACACAGGTTTAACTGCAGGAGTAGATGCATTTAATTTTGGAAGTATTGACGCCGATGCGGATGTAGCTGTTTATGTCCCCGGTGATTATTCAGCTGCTTCGATCATGAATACTTCAAATTGGAGTGTGCAAGACGGAAGTGGTGATCAGGGACAGGATGGAATTGGTCCTGATTTTCCTGACGATGTACCCGGTGGCACCGAACCTTGTGGAATTATATCAACCCTTCCAGTTGAATTAATCGATTTTTCTGTAATCAACCAGAATGGATATGCTCAATTGAATTGGATGACTGCTAGTGAAATAAATAACGATTATTTTGAAGTTTACAGGTCCGCTGACGGATTGAACTTGGAACTTATAGGTAAGGTCGAGGGATCCGGAAATTCCACTGTTCAAAAGGAATATCGGTTATATGACTATATGCCTCTAGAAGGAACTTCATATTACAGATTGAAACAAGTAGATTTTGATGGCAAATTTGAATGGTCGGACTATATTTCCTTTCAGAATGACGAGGAAGTAGATCTTGAATTTACAGTATATCCGAATCCGGTTTTAGGGAATTCAATTCAAGTAAAATTGAATCAAAACGCTTCAAAAATTATGGTAGAATTAGTGGATTCAAGAGGCGCATTAGTACCATTTTTATCAAGACTTCAGGGAAACCAAATAACCATTGAAGCGAATCTTAGCAATGGCATCTACTTTCTTCACCTCCTTAGCGAAGATGAATCCAAGGTAATCAAGCTGGTAAAATAGTTGTGCATTTAATTGGTTTTCAATAAGGTTCGATGTTAATTATCATTAAATTCTCCCCATTCTTAATAAAAATTACTTACTTTCGTCCAAATTAATTGAGAAATTGCTATTCATAAATGAGTCAAGTCATTAAATCAATCCTTTTAGTTTTAGTCGTTTCACTATTTTCTTGTGGAGGAACTGAAGAAGAAACGAAAGAAGCAACTAATGGAGTAAAAAAGGATATGAAAAAAGGTACGGTTAAGTACAAAGTTTCTTACCCTTACTTCGAAGGAGAAAGTTTAGCAAAAGCTATGCTACCCAAGGAGATGTATTTCGTATTCCATGATGGTCTAATTAATCAATACACAAAAAAAGGTGGATTGATGAGAATGGGAGTAATGGGTTCGTCTAAATTGGATTCTGTTAGTATGTATCTGGATTTCGGAAATTTAGATATTCGAAGTAATTTCTCTGGTGCGGCAATAAAAGGATTTATTGAGAACCAGACCAAGATCCAAATAGAGTTTGTTGAAGGTGAAGAAAAAGAAATTGCAGGATTAAATTGCAAGAAAGCCATCGGTAAATATTTAGATGGTTCGAATCCTGATTTTACTATTTGGTATACTGAAGAACTTGAAGTTGAAGAGCCTAATTTTTACAATCCATATGCAGAGATCAAAGGTGTTTTGATGGAGTTTCAAGTTGAAAGATTTGGTCTTGTATCAGAAATGAAAGCAGAATCCTTTTCAGAAGAACTTCCGGAAGAACATACATTCCAATTGGACACCAATTTTATCAAGCTAAATTTCGAAAGCTTTAATACGCAGCTGAGAGAACTGTTTGAGAAGACAGTTGGTAAAGACAATTTAGCTCCGCAGCCTGAAGAAGGTTCGTAACTTTGGCATGAAACTCGCATTATTTTCTTAAAAACTTATGAGAAGTCTAATTCTTTCACTTACCATTTTATGCTCTAGCCTTTTATTTGGTCAAGATTTTGAAGGTGTCATTACCTACAAAGTTGAAATGCCTGAAATGATGCTGAAGTCAGTCCCAAACGACTTAAAGGACTCTGTTCAAATGACCAGAAAAATAATCAAGGGAAATCACATGTGTACAGAATCATTTACCGCCATGGGTAAGCAAGTCATGCTGGAGAAAAAGCGATCTACTATGCACAACGACTTGATAATAATTTTTTATTGATGAGAGCGTGGTTGTCAATGGGTAAGTTGCAATATGTTCAGGGAGATTATAAGTCAGCGATAGCCAGTCTATTAAGCTCAATTGAAGTGGCTACGCCAAGTTTTGGTGATCTTTTTTACTTAAGTCAGACCTATGAAACTTTAGGGAAAGCTTATGCGGCCGATAATAATTATAAAGAAGCGTATCTCTCTTTCGCGGAATATGATAAGCTTAAAAGCCAAATTTTTACAGCAGAATCAGATCAAAGAATATCGCTGCTACAAACCGAATTTGAGGTAGAACAAAAGGAAAATACCATTCAAACACAAGAAGGCTTGTTGAAGAAAGGAAAGTCTGTGCAAATGTTAATCTCTATCATTGCTACTTTACTATTGTTACTATTAACACTAACCCTGATTGCTATTAGAAACAATAGAAAAAAAGGACGTTTATTAGAAAAGCAAAATCATGAAAAAGAATTTTTATTAAAGGAAATTCATCATAGAGTAAAGAATAATTTAGGAGTAGTCTCAAGTCTTTTAGCCTTACAATCGGCTAAAATCAAAAACAAAAAAATGATTGATGTACTTGATGAAAGTAGAAATAGGGTATATTCTATGAGCATGATCCATCAAAGGTTGTATCAAGGTAAAAATTTGTCAACAATAGAAATGAAAGATTATCTCATTGATTTATTTGCACATATTTTAAGTGCTTATGGCGCGGAAGATAGGGTTCAATTGAATTTTGATATGGATAAATTAGAAGTAGATATTGATACTGCTATTCCATTAGGTTTAATAGTTAATGAATTATTTACTAATATTTTGAAACATGCTTTTCCAAATCAAAGTTTGGGGGCGGTTAAGGTCAGTTTATATAGAAACAAGAGCAATGGTTTAGTTTTTAAAATAGCCGACAATGGTGTTGGTCAGACAGAATCTGGCTCAGAACAAATTGGGTTTGGTACACAACTCATCGAATTACTAACCATTCAATTAGATGGTGTTATTCAAAAAGATGTTAATAACGGCACAAGCCTAACCTTTGAGTTTAATAGCGCCCATTAAATGGTCTGTAACCTGCTTAATAAGGTACGTCTAGAGGATTTGCTTATAGGAATGACTTGCCTGTGAATGATGATGTGCTTATGGGTTACTTCTTCAATTTTAGAGAGATTAATAATATAAGAACGATGTACCCTTTGAAAATAGGTAGAGGGTAATTTGCTTTCTAAATCTTTTAAGGTGCCTACTACCAAATTTTCTTTTGTTTTGGTAATTATTTTTGAGTAATTCCTGTCGGCTTCAATGTATAAAATATCATCGATATTAATTTTAATCATCTTATCGTGATGTTTCATAAAAATGCAATCGCCTAAAACTTGAGGGTGAGGCGTGTTACTGATTATTGGATAATCATCATTCGCATTTTTCTGATGTAAAACAAGCTCAATGGCTCTTTGCAAATCTATTTTTTTAAAGGGTTTTGATATAAAAGCAAATGGATGGGTTTCTTTGGCTCTATCAAAATAAATTTGATCAACATTGGCAGTAACATAAATAATAGGTATTTCGTGATGCTGCTGTATGATTTTGGCCGTTTCTATACCATCAATTTCTCCTTTTAATTGGATGTCGAGCAATATAATATCGGGTTGATTTATTTTTATATGAGCTAAAGCTTCTTCTCCTCTAGTGGCAATTCCGGTAACGTCATAGCCTAAATCGTTCAATTGAAGTGAAATGTTGGCTGCAATAATCATTTCATCTTCAATAATAAATATTTTTTTTGGCGAAGACATTAAATAGAAATAAGAGATTAGTTGAATTTATTTTTGCTAATATAGTGAAATTTAACGAGATAGCCTTGTGTAAAGTTATCGTATAAGCTTTTAAAAATGGTGATCTGAGTTATTGATAAAGTGGTTTTGTGATTTGCCGGTAAAAAGAGTAATTTTGTGAATTACACAAAACATTTATGATGGATACCAATCTACAACAGGCTAAAGAAACTTTAGAAGAGAATGGGTACTTAAAACTAAGTACGCCAGAAAGTATGGACTTTGCTGCCGAAATAAAAAAGTTAAAGAAAGAAAAGAATGCAGTTATTTTGGCGCATTATTATCAGGAGCCAGAAATTCAAGATATAGC
>JAUICI010000188.1 GCA_030427935.1 Bacteroidia bacterium
CTTAGAAAAGCGGAAAAAGATAAAAATGAAAACGATGAAAATTAGAAAAAGAAATCATCAGTTGCAAAGACTGAATTTATAACTTAAATTTAAGCTCCCTTGGTGAAAATTAGTTTGAAGACTTACAGGAAGCAGATGCTATAAACTGCACCGATTACACCGACATTCAATAGAATTAAATGAAATGTCTTGACGTAAAGAGCTGCCAATAGTGAATGAAAACCACCCAAAACCAAGGAGTAAATAATGATTGATATATCTCCACCGGAGACTCCTTCTTGGCTTTTGTAGATGATGAAAAACAAAGCAACTACAATTAGGGCGTTTACTAAAACAGTTTTAAGGTCTTGGTTTAGTTTGAATTTCATAATAGTTGATTCAGGTTTTAAGTTGATTTTTGCCAATCCGGCCAACAATTTGTATCCCAGGTTTTACCCTTAAAATAGCTTTTCAGACTTGTAGAGATCAGTTCTTCCAGCTTTATAAAATAGAAATCAGTTGACTTTTCGAATCCATGTGGAACTTCATTTATTTGGTCTTTTAGCTCCAGATTCATTTTCTCCAACAGAATATTTATGCCGATGAAGTCCTTTTGGTCTATGTAAGGGAGTCGAATCAAAGAAAGAGAAACCAAATTCTTAACATTGCCTTGAATGTCTTTCTCACCGAAGGATAAATTAAATTCTCTGTCAATGCTCGTCCATTTTACTTTAAGATGTTCTTGTTGCAGAAGATCAAAATACTCAGTTGAAACTTCGGGTTCCCCAAATCCAAATTTTGAAAGGATTTCAGAAGTTGTGGAAAGTCTGTTTTTTATGATATTGATTTTCTCTTGGAATGTCATTGGAATTAATTCTTGAATTTTCTTGTGCTACATATTTCTTTCCTGGGGTCATGAGGCCTGCAATGTGTTTCTGCTTCAACAGTAAATATTTTTGATGTATCTGTCTCTATTGTAAAAACACATTTTACTCGATTAGGGGCAATTTTTCCTAATTCAAGTATCGGTTCATTTGGGAAACCGAAAACTTCAATTTTAGCTTTCTTAACGTAAGATTCTTTCAGTCCTCGGTGAATAATCTGCTCTCTAAGTCTTCTTGCATATTCTTCAATTAGAAATGTAAACTCATCGTCCGAAGGGCTTATAGTCTTTTTCACAATGTCTATCGTTACATGGAAAGTAGAGTTCTTTTCCATTAAAAGGTAAAGTTTTCCTATTCCCCAATATCCGTTGACATCATTATTTCGGCTAATGAAAGAACCCGTAAGTCCTTGGGCTATATTTATTAGTGCTCTTCTTTTTGGCATTGAAAAACTAATCGATATTAGGAATTTTTGGAAATCATCATCAATTCACCAAATTCAGCTTTTTTGCAATCAATATCTTTCAAATGGATGGAATCTTCTTTTTTTATTAGATGAATAGCATCACTTTGAAACATACTTTTTTCAAGATTTTTAAAATTTGGAACAAGTGTAATATTTAAACTTTTTTCTCCCTTTTTCTCACTATTAGTTAGGTACATCTTAGAATCATGATTGTACTGCATTATGATTATGTAGAAGCTTTGTTTCTTCCTGTAGGGGAAGCCAATTGCATATTTGATGTCAAAGAAATTAGAAAAATCATTTACATACTCCAATATCAAATTCTTGGCGGGAGTATCTTTTGAATAGATATCTATTACAATTTCTCCGAAATTCTGAGTGTGGTCTTCATGATGAAAATTACACATAAAAATTGTTTCGCTGGTAGTGTTTTCCTTTGACACATAAATGCCTGAGGCATTAGCTAAACTTTTTGATTCAATCTTTTTCTTAAAAGTCTTATAAAGCACAGGTGATTGTCCTTTCGACCGACCATAGCCGTGTCCAAAAATATCAAATCTGTATTCCTTTATCTCGTGGTTATTAAAAAGAGCGTTTTCAAATCTTCTCAGAATTTCTTCTTTAGAATAACTATCATCAGTTGAGTAATAAATTTTAACTCCAAAGTTCTTTTTTTTGAATAGATTAAACATGGTTTTTAAAAGTTGGTTATTGTTAATGTTCTGGATGCCAAAAATCCCAAGTTATTAAATAGGTAATCATTATTAAAACAAAAGAAAAACTTCCAATAGCTACACCGTTTCTAAAAATCATACTCTTTTTAATGAATCCAGAAATTGAGCCGACAATTGTAGCAATACCCATTACAATTAAGGGATGAATTCCGATTAAAATTAAGAACAAATAAAATACTATGATTCCAAGAGATAATAAAATGGTTTTCATGTAAATTTATATTTATTTGTTCTCTATTATTTTTTGGATTAGACTATCTTTTTGTTCTAAATCTTCACTTATCTCTTTTATCATTCTCAAATCCTTTCGGAGCTCTTCTTTATAATGTACAGGTAATTTTGATGTATCAATCGCAGCTTGAAGTGAATCCAGAATTATTCTTGCTGAATCCGATTCTACTTTAATTTTATTTATTTCAGTATTAAATTTTTCTTCCTTCTCCTCAGCCCCTTCCTTTCTAGATTCTGGAGAACTGCAACTAGTGATTAACATAATCGAGATCACAATGCCAATTCTGTTAAACACTGGCTTCGCTACCTTCAGTGGTGAGTAAGAAAAATCCCAAGGTAGACGTGGTTGGTTCATTTTGGCTGGAATTGATATAATAAAGATAATGATTCTTATATATTGATGTTTTATCTATTTATAATTAATCTTTTAAATACTTGGTAATTGACGACAACTATGTATAATCCATTTAAAAGGTGCTCAAGATTTATTGTATTTAATTCTTTTGTGAGAACTTTTTCTTCCACTATCTTGCCAGTAAAGTCTGATATTTTGACAAAATATTCTCCAAAATCATGGAATTTAAACTCCACAAAATTACTAGTTGGATTAGGAAACATTTCAAAATCAGGGGAATTGGAATTTTCATTTATTCCTAGTGTTGAAAAACAGGTTGTAGAATCTGTTGATACACATACATTATCTACGAAATAATAGCTTAAGTACCCTTGATTATTAATCGTATCTGAGGAAACAAAGGAATCCTCCCAAAAATTGCCGATAGAAAGGTATGAATATGCTGAATCAGCAATAAAACTACCACGAATGCTAACCCAGTTAATTGAGTCCATTATTACTACATCAGTATATACATGAGATATATTATTTATCTGTTTTGAAGTTGGGTTATTCGAAAATCTAATTCCTATTTTATTTGAAGCGCAACAATTGTAATTTGCAGGACCACTAATTGCAAGATTAACTTGAAATGAAACATAATACTTTGTTCCAATAGTAAGTGATTGGGTCAAATTTCCAAATATGAATTCACGATAATCTAAACTATCTATTTGGTTTTCATAGACAACAAGGCCAGCATAGGCAAGTCCATCATAAGCATATTGGAAATCTAACCAATTAGAAGGGACATTAAAATCTTGGGAACATGAGTGGAACAACTCAACTCCTTCCAATGGTCCATTCCAACCATTCGATTCAATTATATCGCCCCATTGGTCAGGGCAATTATTATAGTCTTCAAAACTCGGGTTAAAAACTAAATTCTGCCCCAAGCAAATGGATGAGAGCAATAGGGTTGATATGAGTAGGCCCATCCTTCGCCAAAGCATCGGTGGGTGAGATAGGTTTTTCATAGCTCTAAAATACGAATATTTCGATTAATCCCTGCTTGTCAAATTTTATTTGGTCTAAGCCTGTTATTTTAATTTTAGATAGGAATATTTCTCAGAACCATCCGAAACATCTTATATTGTGGCTATCATAAATGCTATTCATGTTTTTGCTTAAGGTTCCAGATACTGATTTCAATGATGCTTACGACATTGCGCGCTTCAAACTTACTTGGAGGATTTGTCTGTTCATGACCATTGTTTTGGCCTTTTTAGGAGTGGCTTTATTGTTTTTGAATCAACCGGTATATGGTCCAACTTTCGCTGGTCTGGGGATGGTTTTTACCTTTCTACTGATCATGTACAAAACCAAAGCCTACCAATTTGTGGCCTTTTCCTTTACCTTGCTGGGTATTTTCATGTGTTCCTACACTTTACTGGCTTTTCCCGATCAATATCATTTTGTAGATGCCATGTGGATGATGATCATTACCCTTTATGCTTTTTTTACTCTTGGAAAATTATGGGGGGTTGTGACCTTAGGCTTGAATACTATTTCGATCGTTGTTTTTGTACTATTTGTTCTGAACAAAAGTCTCACTTTGGTTGGTCAGCTTAGTCAAGGTGAGACGATAGCCTTGTCTGTGAATTTTGTGATGTGTTCGACCATCATTGCTTACCTCATTTTCCAGTTTGTTCGAACCATAGAAATTGCGGAAAAAGGCTATAAGAATGCCAATGAAGAATTGCTTCAGAAAAACAGAGAAGTAGCCATTCAAAACGATGAAAAGACGGTCATGCTCAAGGAAATTCATCATAGGGTAAAGAATAATCTACAGGTCATCACGAGTTTATTAAGATTGCAATCGAATGAATATGAAGACGAGAAATCTATTACTCAATTCAATGAAACCATCCAAAGGGTATCTTCCATGGCCTTGATTCATGAGAAAATGTACCAATCCGAAACCTTGGCGAATATTGATTTGGAGTCGTATTTAAAAGATTTAGCGGAAGACTTGATCAATTCCTACAGTGTGGATAAGCCGATTCAGGTAGACATCCATTGTGAAATGAATTATGTGGCTCCAAAAGCTTTGGTGTCATACGCCTTAATTTTCAACGAGCTTATTTCGAATTCCTTGAAACACGGATTTAAGGATCAACCGTCCGGACTGATTTCAATTGATATACGTTTGAATAAGGACAAAAAACTGATCTGGATCTATATAGACAATGGGAAATGGATCATTCCATCAAAGGAAACGTCATTTGGACAAGAGTTGATCGAAGATCTAACGGATCAATTGGATGGGAGTTATACTTTAGATACGAGTGGAAATACGACTTATATATTTACTTTTCCTGAGTTGTTGGATTAGGAAGGACGTAAATGGTTTAGTGGTGAATGGTCCTACTTCGCTAAGCTTCGTAGGATAAATGGAGAGGTACCCGAATGTTTTCTTTTTACCCTGGGTTAAAACCTAGGAATAGTGTGGTGGATAGTGCCAGGAATAGGATTTCGATGATGATGAATATTTTGGTGGGTCTTTGGAGTGTTTTTCGATAGTTTGGGTCTTTTAGAATTCCTGATTTTAGGAGGGTTTTGATAGAGATGAACTGTATTGTTGCAAAGCGGATGAATACAATGAGTAGTGTTAGTCCAATAATAAGACTAAAAGGGAAAAAATAATAGAGATAGATCCGAAATAAATAGATGACGAGGGCTATGATCGGGGCAATCAACGTGAGTGAAGCAATCCACAGGTAATAGTCGATCAAGATAATTCTAAACTGTTTCTGAGCTTTTATTTTTTCTTCTTCACGCATAAAAATGATTCATAAGGCTACACGAATCTTGCATTCATTTGTTCTTTTTATTCTTTAAAAGTGAGGTTTTATTTTGAACCAAAGCGATACTTATTTCTGTTAGCACACCAACTACAAATACTTGGAGAAGCATTCCATAATATGGAACCGCGAAATCTGCTAAATCATCACTGGAAATAGGGAAATCATAAAATAATTGAACGATAATCGCTAAAAGTAAGATGTTGGAAATGAAATATGATACCGGATATTCTTCTAGTGTAATCTTTAGAACTCCTTTTGGGAGTATTTCGATTAGAAAAATAATTAAGTGGGCGGAAATCATGTAATGCCAGCCTGTGGACCAATTAAAATGTGTTTCGTGTAATAGCATGATTTCATATAGCAGCGCAAATAGAAGTAAATGAAATAGAATTCTTAGAGAATATGTTGCGAATAGGTATTTCATTCACTATCGATTAAGTCTTTATAAAAAAGAAAAAGTTCCAAACCTTCTGGAAATTCCCAATCTTCTAATTCTAAAAACGGTCTTCCGTTAAAAAACCATTCCATATAATCCTCATTTCCGAACCAATCAGGATGTAGCAGCCGGGTACCACCTTTTACTTTTTCGGATTCCCAGTGTTTGGACTTGTGATTGTCCGTAATCTCAAAATTTTCTATTGAGAAATATCGGGGCGTCCAATCACCTTCAGTCATGATCATGTAATGTGGCTGACCATCGATGACCTCGATTCCATAAACTTCGTATTCTTGATCAGGCAA
>JAUICI010000011.1 GCA_030427935.1 Bacteroidia bacterium
TTGGCTTATTCTTGAATTTAGCTAGGTTAACCGTTTTAGAAAACCGGATCTACAAAACTCAGCAATACTTGATTACCACGGCATTGATTGGTTTATTAATTTTTAATATTCTGATATTGAAGAATCATGAACTTGTTGCGAAATCCTCAATCAGTATAGAAAAAGTGCATTACCCCAATATGTACTTTGTTCTGAACATCATTTTTATTATCATCTTGATTTTAAATCCGAAGAATCAAGAATCCTGATTAGGGTTGGTAGAATTTGACAAACTTTTTGGATCCGATTTTATCGATTCGAACCACCTTATTTCCTTTGAAATGGTATTTTAATTCAGGGTGATTGTCTTGATTTTTTCTCACGAAGTAAATGAGTTGATCTTTTTGAATTTCATTTTGATAAAAGTTGGATTTAAAACTCCCATCATCATATAGGTAAAAAACATGGTCTCCATTCTCAAATTCGTAAAATGTACATGCTCTAACTTCGAAAGTTTCTTTCTTCCAATTATAGAAAGTCGAATCTTTCGTTTTGTTAATGGTCATAGGTCCGTTTGTGTCTGTAAGTTCTAGCAAGAACAAACGGATATCATTCTTTTCTTGGGCATGAATACCCCAAGAGATAAAAAACAAAGTAATGCTGATGAATATTCTCAATTTAATCCAAATTTTAAGGCCAGTTTAAAGGCAAAGTTATCAATTGTGGAGTCTGTTACCCAATAAGATCCATATCGAATATAACTTGCGAATCCTAGTCCAATAAATCTAATTTTCAGAATATCATCTATTCTTAAGCCACTTTCAAAATAGCCTTTTTCCATAGTTTTATATTCCACCCCAAAGTCGAATTCGGGATTGCGCATTCGACCCCAACCTCCAGCTTGCGCGATAGTAAATTGTGGTTGGATGAATTTGACTCCAGTTTTTATTGCTTTGAACTCGAAATAGGCAAATAAACTAGTGCTGAGATCCGAATAAAATTCAGCTGGGCCCATTACTTCAAATGCGTATTTCGTTGCAATAGTGAATCCTGATTTTGTACCCATTTCCACAAACCGGAGGTCCAGAGGAACATTCCCCAAGATTTGTGCATAATTGGCTTGCAAATAAATCTTACCCAAAGCACGAACATTGAATTCTTGATCTACGGAAAGGTTGAATCGCCAATAATCATATTTCGAGTTAATCACTCCTTTAAAACCTCTCATGATAACCGCATTGATCACCGGCCATTTGGTACCCATGGAGACCACTTGACCTGGAAGTTGAATGACTTTTTCTTGAATAGCCCATCTAAATGTTAGCCCAGCCTCAAAAACATCATAAGGGTTGTTGTTATGTAAAGTATCATTTGCAAAATGGTATTCATAAGCATCCGTATTATTTCTTTGCTGATAATTCACCACACCATTTAATTTAAAGTTTCCAAATAGCAAACCTCCGATTCGAATACCTAAATATTTATGATCCAACATGTTTCGTATGTAAAATCTAGAGAAATTGGAAGAGGACAAAAGGTTGAAATCCTTGTCTGGAAAACGCACACCTCCTCGATGAACGATATCCTTGAAGTATTTGACTTCGATCTCAAATTGTTTTTTTCGCCAGACTTTAAAGAGGAGGCTTCCACCGTATTTCCATTCTTTATCTTTGAATCCATAGCCAAAATAACCACCGATTTCCATCCATTTTAGCATGTTTTTATTGGTGTATACGCCCAAACCGAGACGCAAACCTTCATAATCATTATAGTCGATGATTCGGGTCATGTCAAGGTCAATGAATTTAATTGGAATTCGCCCTCTCAAAAGTGAAGTAAGCGTTTCGATTCTTTTTTCCAGTTTCATGCTCTGAGAAACGGAGTCAATGACTCGATAAGTCTTGAGTTCTTTTTGGGTAACAGAATCGATCCTATACGAGTCCCAGAACACAGAATCTTGTTCATTTGCTCCCTCTTCAACATCCACTTGTATTGCAGAAAATCCGACTCCTTTATAAGAAGGCTGGAAATCGAATTCCGTGATGTAGGTTGTTCCTTTAAAACTAATACTTGGCCTGGTATTATTGATATTGATAATTTTGGTGTCAAATTCAATCTCCGTTTTTAATTCATATGGGAACCACATGCCATTTTCTAGTTTTTTGTAGTTCTGAATGATCTTAATTTCAGAGTTTAAAATTTTCTTGTTTGGACCTGTGATTACTTTTTCCAGCGCATAATTTTCTGAATTGATATAAAGCAATCCTTTCATCGAATTGAAATTGGATTTTGGTCGAGGAAAAAATCGAATGATAAAAGTGGAATCAGTCGAATTTAAGATCGTATCCTCTATGATAAAGATGTAACGACTTTCTGAATTAGGTGAAAGGGGATTAACGTATTCAGAATTGAATATTTGAAAGCTATTCTTATAGTAGGAGAAAGCCTGAATTTGAGAAAAAAGTGCCGTAATAAAAGGGTTTTTAAATCCAGATATCTTCGAGCCGAGTACAATTTTCTTGGTCTTATTTGGTTTTTTGTGATAGGTTTCCGTTACAGATTCAAACATGAAAAAATACTGGGATTCCATGAATTTAAAGGCTCCTACTGTGCTTGTATCTTTTATAATTCCAGACTTAATACCCTGCACAGTCTCCGGATCCATGACACCTTCTGTATAATACTTGGAATAGGATTTCAGACGATAATTTAAGTTTCTTTCAGGGTCGTTTTGTTTTCTTCTATCTGAAGCCTCACGGATGATTCTAAGTGCAGGATTTTCTCCAGCAATCACTTCCACCTCTTCGAATTCTGTCGTTCTCGGCATTAAAAAAACAGTATCCTTCAAATACACATAGCGGATCACTTTGCTTTCATATCCGACAAATGAAAACCTCAGTAAATCTTCTGATTGTGCTTCAATTTTAAACTTCCCATCAATATTGGTTACCGTTCCTTTTTTCGTTTTGTTGAATTGGATATTTACAAAAGGAAGGGCTTCGTTGGTTATGGAATCGACTACTACGCCCGTTTTCTGACCGAAAGCGGAGAAACTAATAATGCATAATATGAATAGAATAGAGTTTCTCATTATAAAATAGGGGCGAATAAACGAGCGAAGGAGGCAAATAGCCTTTCACCTAATGTTAAGTTTTGCCAATAGTATTGGTCTATATCTTTTGATTCTTTCAAATCTTGTTCAAATTGTTCCACAAGAATTCTGGAGACTTCTCGGTTGTAGATTATAACATTTACTTCTGAATTCTGTTCAAAACTACGATAGTCCATATTTGCGGTACCAACTGTACTGATCTCATCATCAATAATCATGAGCTTTGCATGTACGAACCCTTTTTCATAAAATGAGACTTTTACACCCGACTCTATTAAAGGCGGAATAAAACTATCAGTTGCGGCTTTCACTAGTTTACTATCAGATATTCCAGGTAGAATAATTTCAACCGTGACCCCACTCTTAGAAGCATTGGTCAAAGCCGTCATGATACTTTCATTCGGAATAAAATAGGGGGTGGCAATTCGAATGTTTGATTTTGCAGTTGTGATTAAACTGAAAAAAGTGTCCATCATGATTCTTGGCTGAGACTCAGGACCAGAACCTACAACTGAACAAAGGCAGGAATCCTTTACTTCATTTTTAGGAAAATAAAACTCATTTGGAACGATCAATTCTTCACTCACAAAATCCCAAGTAATGAGGAATAATGTTTGCAGTTCATATACAACGTCTCCTTCCAATCTTAGACTCGTGTCTCTCCAGAAATAAGGGTTTTGAGCTCGATATCGATTGTCATATTTTTTTTCAATATTGATTCCTCCAACATATCCAATATTACCGTCGATAACAACGATTTTTCTATGATCACGAAAGTTCATTTTATTTGCAAAGCGCGGAAATCGTACTGGCAAATACTCACCTGTTCGAATGCCAGCTTCTTGCATTTTGTAGACTGATTTGTTAGAAAGTCCCAAACTCCCAACGCTATCGAAAATTACTCTAACTTCAAGACCTGCTTTTGATTTTTCAATCAGAATATCAATGATTTGGTTTCCTAGTTCATCATCAATTATGATGTAATATTCTAAATGAATATGTGTTTTAGCATTTTGAAGGTCTTCAATTAATCGGGGGAATTTTTCTTCACCGTTCTTCAGTACTTCTACTTGATTCTCTAGAGTTAAAACTGAGTTTTCAGATGTATATAGCAGTTTCGGTGTTTTGATTCTTTCCCCAAAATGTTCTTCCAAAACATCGTAATTATCTCGAATAAGCTCGAGGTAATGCCTTCTCCAATTTTCTAGTAATTCAGAACTTTTGATTTTTCTTCTAGCAAATTTCTTTCTTCTTCTGTATTGCATCCCGAAGAAAAAGTAAACGATGAGCCCAATTACAGGTAATAGAATTAGAACAAGGATATATGAATGGGTTTTGAGTGGGTTTCTGTTTTGGAGTAGAATCGTGAAGATTGTACGAATCACAACTACAACGTAGATGATCGTTACAATGGACGCGATAAATGTATATAATTCCAAACCCCTCTATAATTTGACTTCTTTTACGGGGGTTTGCCTCAATATGTTTAGATTTATAAGGATTTTAACAAACTGAAATTACTTGCTGAAAGAACAATTCGACATATTGTCATACTTGGATGAGCGTAAACTCAAAAATATTTTGAAGCTCAGAACATCTTATTTGATGTCGAAATGGACCAAGAAACTTCAGCATCGAGGAAGACCTTTTTCGATCTCAATTGAACCTACCACTGCTTGTAATTTGGGCTGTCCGGAATGTCCAAGTGGTTTAAAAAAATTCACTCGTCCAACAGGGAAGTTGCAGTTGGAGATGAACCAGAAGATCATTGATGAATTGCATAAAGAACTACTTTATATCACTTATTATTTTCAGGGAGAGCCTTTCATTAATCGGAACTTTTTAGATATGGTGCGCTATGCCAATCAGCATAAAATTTACACCGCTACTTCTACAAACGCCCATTTTTTAAGCAAAGAAAACTGTGAAGACATCATTGATTCGGGATTAAATAAAATGATTATTTCCTTAGATGGATTAGATCAAAAAACATATGAAACTTATCGAATTGGAGGGAAGTTCGATACGGTATACGAAGGGATGAAAAATCTGTGGGAAACGATCCGAAAGTTTAAGAAAAGTCCTCATGTTATTGTTCAGTTTTTGGTATTCAAAAGTAATGAACATCAGCTACCGGATCTTAAAAAATGGATGCAGCAGTTTCCCGGATTTGAGTTGCGTATCAAGTCGGCTCAATTTTATGAGTATGAAGACGGGAATGATTTGATGCCAGAAAATTTGAACTATTCCAGGTATAAAAAGATTGGAGACAAATTCCGAATCGACAATGAATTATCCAATTCTTGTTGGCGATTGTGGAGCTCTTGCGTATTTACCTGGGATGGAAAATTGGTGCCCTGTTGTTTTGATAAGGACGCCGAGCATATTGCTGGAGATCTTGCCAATGAAAGCTTTGAATCGATTTGGAATGGAGAGGTTCTCAATCAGTTCAGAAGTACTGTTTTTTCGGACCGAAGTCAGATTGAAATTTGCAAAAATTGTTCGGAAGGAAGTAAGGTTTGGATGTGATCTCGGCTCGCGCTCGATCACCTAGATCCTGACATTATGTTATCTTCGTTTTTCACTTAAATCAAATCTATGCCTGGATACATGTATATTCTTGAATGTGCCGATGGATCTTTCTATACAGGTAGTACAAAAAACTTAGAAAAGAGAATGCAAGAACATCGTTCTGGTAAAGGAGCAATTCACACAAAGTCGAGATTGCCTGTAAAACTTTTATATTATGAAAAATATTGGAGTGTTAAAGATGCTTTCGAAAGAGAAAAGCAAATTCAAAATTGGAGCAGAAAAAAGAAATTAGCACTAATAAACCGAAATATAAAAGATCTCGAGCTCTATTCTAATTGTCAAAACTCATCCACATCAAAACGGATTTATGAGTGGAAACACCCAAAGAACGATAAGTGACTGGTTTTTAGGTAATCGAGCGCGAGCCGAGATTAGCTAAAAAATGTTAAAACTGAACCAATTAACGTGTCAGGTGTAGTATTTTCCGTTAAGAATATATTCTCACTAAAAAATAGTACATGAAACGACTTGTTTTTATCGGAGGTATCCTCCTCTTTTCCTTAACCTCTTTTGCGAATGAAATCGAATCGAAGTCGAAAATAGACAAAGTAAAAGTCTTTTTGACAGGAGCTCAAATCGAGCGGTCAACGAGTGCGCAACTCAAAGCTGGAAGAAATAAAGTGATCATCAAAGGTGTATCGGCTAAACTGGATGAAAAAAGTATTCAGGTTCGATTCACGGAAGCTGTTAAACTGATGTCCGTGAGTACAGAAATTGATTATACTTTATTTGAAGGTAATTCTGGCAGAATTGGTCAGCTCAATGATTCTTTGAAAATGGTTGAGGCTCGAATTCAAGAGTTGAATGATATCAAATCAGCCATTAATTCAGAAAAAGACATTCTGAACAAAAACCAAAAACTTAATGGGTCGAATTCTAATGTGACGGTTGAGCAATTGGAAAAAGCGGCGAATTTCTACCGAAAGCGAATGGAGAAAATCAATAAAGAATTGACGGATATCCGCATGGAGACCAAAACCTTGAGTGAAAGTAAGTGGATTTTAAAGCACAAATTGGATGAATTGAATTTCAAAGAATCTACAAGAAGTAATCAAATCATCATGATTTTAGATTCAAAACAGCCGGTTAAAGTCAATTTGGATATCGAATATTTTGTTTCTGGATGTGGTTGGGAGCCGAATTATGACTTACATGCCTCTGATTTAAGTGGGAAAATTAAGATGCAGTACAAAGCCAAGGTTTTTAATGATACTGGAAACGATTGGGATGGAGTTGAAATGATTCTTTCAACTGGAAATCCAAATTTAAGTGCCACATTTCCTGAATTATCGCCATGGTATTTGAAATACATGCAATATGTTCAAGACCAAACAAAGACGATTTCCAATCAGCAATTGCGATCGAACGTGAACTATTATATTCCAGATAATACGATGAATTGGGATATGGTTGTGGAAGATAATGAGAAAAAAGTGAGCAAATTACAAACACAAATTAATAGCTTAAACAGTTATTATTCCGATGTTCCGAATCAGTTTGAACAAAGACAATTGTACTTTTCATCAGCCAGAAAACCGAAAAGTTCTGTTCAATATAGAACCATCGAAGTTTCACATTTAAGTAGTGAATTTGAGATCGAAGAGAAGTATTCTATTCCTTCCGATAAAAAACCATATTTGGTAGAAATCAAGGAGCATGATCTTAGCGGGACATTCGATTATGTAGCGATTCCGAAAATGGAGAAAGACGCCTTTTTATTGGCTCAAATCCCGGGTTGGGAGCAATTGGATATTGTTCCTGGTCCGACGCGAGTTTATTTTGATGGAACCTATGTTGGAGAAAGTTGGATTGACACAAGAAATGTAGAAGATACACTTGGATTGTCTTTCGGAAGAGATTCTAAAATTTTTACGGATAGAAAATTACTTTCTGAATTTTCGAATAAGAAAGTCGTTGGAAACAATAGAAAGGACTCCTACACCTACGAGATCACGGTGAAAAACACTCGTAATATTGCTGTTGAAATGGAATTGCATGACCAAGTTCCAGTTTCTCAAGACAGTGATATTTCTGTAACGGTAATGGAGACTTCTGATGCCGTTTTGGAAGATGTAACAGGGATTTTAACTTGGAAAGTAAAATTAGCTCCAAATGAATCCAAGAAGTTTAAAATCTCATTCACGATTAAATATCCAAAGAACAAAAAAGTACAAGTAAGATCATTCAGAAAAATGAAGGCACCAAGATTTTTATAATTGGTTTGTAGTCATTTGATGATTTGAATTGTTTTACTAAAAAACTCTAATATGAAAACTTTAATTGCAATAGGTATCCTACTAACTTCCTTTCCACTTTTAGCAAATGAGATTGAAGGCCAATCCGCTATTGATCGTGTAAAAATATTCTTAACCGGAGCTCAAGTTGAAAGATCTTCAAAAGTGAGCTTGAAGGCCGGACGAAATAAAGTCATCTTGTCTGATATTTCAGCGAAGTTGGATGAGAAAAGTATTCAAGTTCGATTTAAAGAAGATATCAAATTGATGTCGGTAAGCACGGAACTGGACTATGCTATTTTCGAAGGAAAAGAAGGGAAAATTGGTCAGTTAAATGATTCACTCCAGTTGATTACTGCAAGAATTCAGCAATTGAACGATATTAAATCTGCTGTAAATTCAGAAAAAGAAGTCTTAAACAAAAACAAAGACTTGGGAGGAGCCAATTCTAATTTGACGGTTGAAGAAATTGAGAAAGCAGCTAATTTCTACCGAAAGCGAATGGAAAAGATCTACAAGGAATTGACAGAGATTAAGAATGAGATCAATGAGTTGAATAAAAGAAAGTGGATGATCCAGGCAAAGTTGGATGTGCTCAATTTCAAAGAGTCTACAAAAAGTAATCAGATCATTATCATTTTGGATTCCAAAACAGCCACAGCGGTTGATTTGAATATTGAATACTTCGTTTCAGGTTGTGGTTGGGAGCCCAATTACAATTTGAGAGCTCAAGATTTGAGTGGGAAAATATTGATGGAATATAAAGCCAAAGTATTCAACGATACTGGTAATGATTGGAATAATGTAGAAATGGTTTTATCTACAGGAAACCCGAATTTAAGCGCCACTTTCCCTGAATTATCACCTTGGTACTTAAATTACCAAACTTATGTGCAAACGAAAGGAAAGGTAGCTCAAAACAAAGATCGCGGTAAAAAGAACTATTACATTCCAGAAAACAACATGAATTGGGATATGGTAGTTCAGAATAATGAAGATAAAGTCCGTGAAATTCAACAGGAAGTACAGATGAATGCCGGTTATTTTGATAATCTTCCGCAAGGACAAGATGCGCGATTCAAATACTTTCAGAATAAGCCAAATAAAACCAATGTGGTGTATCGAACAATCGAAGTGTCGCACTTAAGTACGGAATTCGATATTGAGGAAAAGTATACCATTCCTTCCGATAGAAACCCGTATTTGGTCGATATCAAAGAGCATGAATTAAATGGAACCTTTGAATATGTAGCGGTTCCGAAAATGGAAAGAGACGCCTTTTTATTGGCTCAAATTCCGGGTTGGGAGCAATTGGATTTAGTTCCAGGGCCAACCAGAGTTTATTTTGATGGAACTTATGTAGGCGAAAGCTGGATCGATACGAGAAATGTGGAAGACACGCTTGGACTTTCTTTCGGTAGAGATTCTAAAATCATTGTGAGTAGAGATTTACTGAGTGAATTCTCCAATAAAAAAGTAGTTGGAAATAATAGAAAAGACTCCTACACCTATGAATTGACAGTCAAAAACACTAGAAATAATGCTGTGGAGATGGACCTTCACGATCAGATTCCGATTTCTAAGGATAGCGATATCTCAGTTGTTGTTGATGAGATTTCAGGAGCGCAAAAAGAAGAAGAAACTGGAATCCTGACTTGGAAAGTAAAGTTAGGTCCGAACGAGAGTAAGAAATACAAGATATCTTTTACAATAAAGTACCCTAAAAACAGAAAGGTTCAGGTACGATCCTTTAGAACAATTTCATGTCCTAGTTTTTAGATCAAACAAACACACACAAATAAAAAGGCCCTCGCGAAAGGGCCTTTTTTAATTCAAATTTTTCGATGTGTATTAATCAAGATTATTAATTCTATTATTTATTTCAATTGAAACTTGATAGGAATGGTGAATTTCACTCTCACTTTATTTCCTCTTTGTTCACCTGGCTCCCATTTAGGCATTTTCTTTACCACTCGAATCGCTTCATCCTCGATTCCGAATCCGATATCTCTCAAACATTTTACGTTTGTGATTTTACCGTTCTTCTCAACGATGAATTGGATATAAGCAGTCCCTTCTTGTCCAACCTCTTTAGCAGCCCATGGATAGTTCACATTTTTTTGAATGAACTTCATAAGCTCTACTTCTCCACCTGGGAATGAAGGCATTTTTTCAACAACAATAAACGGCTCGTTATCGGTATCTGTTGGTCCATCAAATCCTAATCCGCCGAAGTCGATATCTTCTAAACCAGGATCTACATTGGTATTGATGTCCGTAAGCACCGTATTATTGTCGTCTTTCGCTCTTTCATCAATGACGATGTTTTCTGAAACACGTGCTTGTTGAGGTGCTGGTGGTTGTATTTTTTGCGGTTTTGGAGGTTCAGGCAATTCCGTAAGAATTTCTTCCTCGATCATGTGAACTTCATCATCCGCATAAACATCACTAAATTTTTCTTTAACTGACAGCGTTTTCCATTCGAAAGCAGCTAAGGATAAGCTACTTACTAGAATCAGCCCCGCTGAAAAAAAGGCCATACGATTCTTCTCCAAGCTAATGCTTGATTTTTTCTTTTCGATCATAATTAAAATGTTATTTGATTAATACACTACACTTAATTCAAACCCCGTGCCAAAAATTAGTTTGGAGTGTGAGAGTGTAGAGTGAAGAGTCTCCAAAACTTGAGAATAACAAAGAGTTCAACGATATACAAACTCGAGGATTAGACAAGAAATTGTGTGAATTCAGATCAGAATCAAACAATATTTTACAGGTCTATTTAATCAGAATAAAGCACAAAAAAAGGGATGCAATTGCACCCCATCAATTTTTATTAGGTCCCTGAGCCTGTCGAAGGGTAATTTTTCATTAAACTAGTCCATCATCTTCCCCTTCAGCATTTTGTTCCAGTAGATGAATGGTAGTCCGTATTTTTTCAATAACCACATGGAGTACTTTTCTTTGCTTGTATCCACAAATTTCGAAAGTAATGGGTCGCTCATGCGTTCACCTCCATAACCAAATTCAGCTAAAAGCATTCTGTTGTGTCCAGTTACTAGAGGACAAGAAGAATACCCATTGTATTTATGGTCAGTAATGGATTTTCCATCAATTAATGCTAAAATATTGTCGACAACAACTGGAGCTTGCTTACGGATTGCTGCACCTGTTCTTGCCGTGGGAACCGCAACAGTATCTCCAACACCAAATACATTGGGGTAATCAGGATTTTGCATGGAAAATTGATCAACCTTCATCCATCCTTTGTCCGGACCATCTTGATGCGCTAATTTCGATTCTTGAACCCATTTGAAAGCTCTTTGTGGTGGAGCGAGGTGACAAACATCAAAATCGATTACTTTAAGTCCATCTTCTGTTTCCGTTTCTTTTATTTCATTATTTGGGTCATTCATAGTGATAGGACCACCATCATTATTGGCTTCTTTTGTTTGCTTGTAATAAGCCTTTTTATTCGGTCCATCGATTTTCACCAAAGAATATGCGTGTTTTAGCACAAGTCCTCTCTCTTTATTGATTTCATACAAGCGAGATTTAAAGGGCTCCACACCAAAACAAATTCCTCCAGGGAAAGCATAAATAACTTTGGCCCCATTATTCAGAAGACCTAATCGATTTAATCGATCTGAAGTTAAATAAGCCACTTTTTGGGGTGCGCCAGGGCATTTCAAAGGCGTATCCGGAAATGTAAATAGTCCATTTCCACTTTTAAATTTTTCAAGGGTTTCTCTGGCATTAATTGGATCCACATAAACGGAACAAACTCCGTTTTTGCCCATTGTTTCTGCTAGACCTTCTACTAAATCAGGTCTATTTTCCAAACCTGGAGACATGACTAGATAGTCGTAAGATACCGTATCGCCAGAAGCCAATTTAACCTGATTGTTGTCTGGATCTAACTCCGTCACCTTGTCCTTGATCCATTTCGCATGTTTTGGAATATATTTTTCCATGGGTCTTCGAGTTTTCTCGTAATCATAAAGACCACCACCCACAAGTGTCCAAGCAGGTTGGTAATAATGGTATTCCGCTGGATCGATGATTGCGATATCCAGATCTTTTCTTTTTCTGAAAGCATTAGCTGCTACCATGATCCCACCAGATCCGGCACCAACTATAACTATGTGATGTTTTTTACTAGCCATGTTCTATAAATTTATTGGACAGAGCGCAAATTACTGACCTCAAATTAAAATCTATGTGATAATTATTACAAAATAGCCCGATATTCATCAGGTTGTTCTAAAATAGAGGACTTCTTTAGGAAGCTTATTAAGAGAATGTTATTTTTTTTATCAACCCCGAATGGCCTTTTCCAAGTCTAATGCTTTCGGAATCATAACTTTTTCTTCCAATTCAGAATGAAAATGAAGATCCTTTTCAAAGGCAGTCAACTGATTTAATAGCAATCTATACTGAGATTCAGCAGAAGGAGGGGCATTAAATTCCATCAAAGTTCTTCTTACAATTCGGATATCCATTTCTGTGTCTGAGTGGTTTTCATGAAAATTGGATAGTAAATACCGGTCACATATTTTCAGTAATGCCAGGTTTTCAAAAGCACCATTCTCGGCCTGAACCAAAACACTTACATAAGGGATGATTTGTTCATCTTCAAGGGCCAAATGATCTTTTAAATCCTTATAATATTTGTGAAAGAAGTGGTTTAAAACAAGAGTTATTGGATGAGATTGACCAAAAGCCTTACACAATGAGAGAATCGATTGAGAGATTTCAGGCAGCTTTTTTTCCAAATAAAACACATGGGAAGTTTCCACATAATGCAAAAGGTCTTTCAATGCAATATTTTCTAGCAATTGAAAAGGAATTTTTCCTGTTTCCAAATAATCAGAAAACCCTAATTCAATAAGGTCTGCTACCTTTTGCCCACCTTTTGCTAACTCATTTCGATCTTTAATAAAATCTAGAATTCGTTCTTGCTGCATGCCTCTAAGAAATTGGTACTTAACAAAAATCCTGAATCATTTAAGGAAAGTCAATACCCGAAAAAAGGTATTCTGAAAAAATATTTTTTTAAGTGTAAGGTGAACAAATCGAATTCGACTCTGTTATACTAACATAAATCAAGTTAGTAGTAGTAATTAGAGTAGGGAAAAAAGGGTCGTCGAGAGATGGCCCTTTTTATTTCTAGTCGTCTTATACTTATCCCTAGCGCTTTTTTGTTTATTTTCGAATCGAACTTTCAACGAATAATTCGAGCATTTTAGTAAGGAGGTGATCTTTGCGGTTTTGTAAGAATGGTTGAGCAAACTTACTAGAAATGGCATTTGGCTTACCTCCGAAATTTTCAACGGAAATCACATTTGGTGAAATAAGTAATCAGATAGTTTTAAAAGCAATTCAGGAGACGTTTACGCGACTTGATTGGAAACTTCAGACATCAACTTCAGTTTTTGCTAATGGAGCAACTGGGTTTTCAATGTCTTCTTGGGGTGAATCTATCAATATTGAGATCAAAGAAACCTATTTAATCATTACGAGCAAATGTTCAAGTTCTCAATTTCTCGATTATGGGAAGAATAAGAAGAATGTCAATCAATTTAAAGAGACCTTTCTAGAAGTTCTTGAATTTACAGAAGAAATACCGGAGACAAGCCCAGAAGTTGAATTAGAGACAAGTACAAACGTCAAAATGGAAGAAGAAATTCAGGTCCAAGAAGAAACGGATTGGCGAGAGGGAAGTCGCGAGAAAGATCGAGGAATCATGGATTTTCTAATTCCAAATAAGGAGATTTTTGGAACACCATCATTGATCATTGCCAATGTTTTGATTTTTATTCTGATGGTCTTTTCTGGTGTTGACATCATGTCTCCAGACACCCAAAGTTTACTTGATTGGGGAGCGAATTTCAGACCTGTAACGACTCAAGGTGAGGTATGGAGAATTTTAACTAGTTGTTTCTTACATATTGGTTTGTTTCATCTTGCCATGAACATGTATGCGCTTCTATACATTGGAGCATTGTTGGAACCGATATTAGGGAGTACTCGCTTTTTACTCGCCTATATTTTTGCTGGAATTGCCGGTAGTGTGGCAAGTATTTGGTGGAATGAATTAACTGTTAGTGCTGGGGCATCAGGAGCTATTTTTGGAATGTACGGGGTTTTCATGGCTCTTTTAATGTCTAATATTATTCCGAAAGCAGAAAGAAAATCTTTATTGGCTAGTATAGGGATTTTCGTTGGATACAATTTATTGAACGGAATGCAAGGTGGTATTGATAATGCTGCTCATATTGGAGGACTCATTTCAGGCTTTATCATTGGAATTATTCTTGTTCCTGCCTTGAAAAAGAAAGAAAATGAAGATTTACAGAGGGGAACCATGATTGGCTCTTCATTTTTAATTCTCGCTTTGTCTATTGGAATGTACATGACTATTAAGCCAGGAGATCTTGTGGAATACGATAAAGAGATTCAGAAGTTTGTGCGATTAGAGCAAGAAGCCCTAAGTGTTTATAATTTGTCTCCAGATGCTTCTGATCAAACATATTTGAATAGAATCAACTCTGTGGGTATCCCGAAATGGAAAGAATGTCTGAAAATAGTCGATAAAATTGATCAAATGGATCTACCTGAGGTTCTGAAAAGGAAGAACGAAATTTTAAGGAAATACGTCCTCATTCGTATTGAAGTTTATGAATTAATGATCAAGATCATAGAGACAGGCGATCTAAGTTATAGAGAGCAGATGGAACAAAAGAATCTTGAGTTGGAACAACTGCTAAAAGATCTAGAAACGACCCAATAAAATTCTGCATAATGTGGGTTGTCTTCTAAATAGACATTTCCATTCTTTGCGGAATTCCGTAAAACATCCTCGTTTGAGTTTCTTTAATTTGCTGAGAAGTTTAATTTTAAGAACCAAAATCAATTGAAATGAAAACATGCTTTACTTTGCTGCTTTTGATCTTAAGCTCTACTTTTTCATTTGGTCAGCAAACTGTAAGAGGGGAAATTCGCGATATAGAAACTGAAATTCCGGTTTTTTCTGCAACTGTGAGAGACATGACGGACACCTCCAACATCATTGGATCCATCTCAGATATTGATGGAAAATTCAAATTGGAAAACGTACCCTTTGGTAGAAGAAAGATAGTCATTACTTATGTCGGCTACCAAACACAAACTTTAGATGTTGAAGTGACTTCCGGAAGGGAAATTGTTTTGAATATCAAAATGGAAGAATTGGCGGAGCAAATGGAAGAAATCGTAGTTACTGCTGATGAAAGAGGTGGTGTAATCAATGAATATGCGACCGTGAGTTCCGCAACCTTCTCGGTTGAAGAAACGGAGCGTTACGCCGGAGGAAGACAAGATCCGGCTCGACTAGTTTCGAATTTCGCAGGGGTTTCAGGCACCGATGACAACCGAAATGATATTGTGGTTCGCGGGAACTCTCCGATTGGCGTGTTGTGGAAAATGGAAGGCATGACGATTCCTAATCCGAATCATTTTGCAGTTGCTGGTACGACGGGTGGACCTGTTTCAGCTTTAAATAACAAGATGCTCGACAATTCAGATTTCTATATGAGTGCCTTTCCGGCCATGTATGGAAACTCCAATGCTGCCGTTTTCGACCTGAGAACGCGCGCCGGAAACAACGAACAATTTGAGTTTACGGGTCAGTTTGGATTAATGGGTACAGAATTCCTAGCAGAAGGACCTTTAAACAAGAGTGGTGCAAGTTATCTAGTCATGGGAAGATATTCCACATTGAGTTTGTTTCAAATGATGGGCATTAGTATCGGAACTTCAGCAGTTCCCGAATATTGGGATGGTGCTTTTGTGTTTAATTTTCCTTTGAAATCGAAAGGGAAGATCAAGTTTTTTGGTTTAGGTGGGATGTCTGGAATTGACATTGTTTTATCTGATGAAGAAGAACCATCGGAGGAACTGTATGGAGAATCTGATCGTGATCAACATTTTAATACAGGTTTTGGAGTTGCCGGATTGTCTTATATGCAACCAATAGGTAAAAAAGGATTGTTTAGAACAACACTCGGAGTTACCTATCAGAATCAAAATTCTAATCACGAATTTTTTGATCGGCATATTGGTGCAGATGGCAAATACGTTTTGGATACTTTATATGATTTGATGGCTTATAATTACAATAATCTCAAGGTTGTTGGTTCAATGAAATACAAACACAGAATCAGCAGAAATCATATTATTGAAGCAGGGGTGGAAGCAAATGGATGGTTTTTTGATAATCGTGATTCCGTTTTAGACCCCACGCATACCAATTGGGTAAAAAGATGGGATATCAATGACAGATCTTTTTTCATAGAAGGATTTGTTCAATATAAATGGAAAATCAACAATCAATGGACCATGAATTTGGGAGTTCATTCGCAGTATTTTGATTATTCCAAAAGCTGGAGCTATGCCGAACCTAGATTTGGATTGCAGTACAAACCCAAGCCCAATCAGACCATTGCTCTTGGACTGGGTATGCATAGTCAAACCCAACCGGAATATTTATATAGTTATCATCTGGAAGGACAAAATGGGGAGAAAATTTATCATTTAAGAAATATGGATCTTTCTCGATCGATACATGCTGTGGCTTCGTATCAGATCTTTCCATTGGAGGACTTAAGAATAAAATCAGAAGTGTATTTTCAGCAATTATACAATGTACCCATAAGCATTTATCAGAACTCATTTAGCATGGTGAATCAAGGGTCAGGTTTCCAAAGGTTTTTCCCAGATTCATTACAAAATACGGGAACCGCTCAGAATTATGGTTTGGAGGTTACTTTAGAAAAATTCTTTACTAAAAAATGGTTTTTACTCTTCAATATCTCCTTATACGATTCGAAGTATAGAGGAAATGACGGTGTGATTCGAAATACGGATTTCAATGGCGGTTTCACGACGAATTTACTTATTGGTAAGGAATTTAAATTCAATGATAAGCACAGTATTGTAGCAAGTACAAAAATCACTTGGGCAGGAGGAAAGCGCTACGGTGTTGTAGATGATTCACTGAGTAATTATTACCAAGAATTGGTTTATCAGGATACCTTGTATAATGAGTTTCAGTTCAAGAATTATTTCAGATTAGATTTAAAAGTAGCCTATAAAGTCAATAGTAAAGGAGTTTCACACGAATTGGGCTTTGATTTGGTGAATGTTTTAAATATTAAAAATGTATTGGGTTACAGCTATGCCCCACAACCAAATCCGGCGGTAGCACCTGTGAATTTAAGTTATCAATTGGGCTTCCTACCAGTGTTTTACTATAAGATTGATTTCAAGGTGAAACGAAAAAAAGATAGAAAACCAAAAGTCAAAACAGAATAATTGGAGTCGATTTCAATCCAATATTATCAATGTCCATTTGGGGAGCTAATTTTAGGATCCTTTAAAGATCAATTATGTTTGGCCGATTGGCGCTATCGTAAAATGCGAGAGCAGATAGATCGAAGAATTCAAGATGGCTTAAAAGTAGAGTTTCGAGAGGAAGAATCAGATTATTTACAAGAAGTTATTCAGCAATTAGACGACTATTTTAAGGGAGATCGTAAAACTTTCGATCTCCCCTTATTGTTTGTGGGAACCGATTTTCAAAAAAGAGTCTGGAAATCACTTACTGAAATTCCCTTTGGAAAAACTTCCACCTATCTTGAGTTGAGCAAGAAGCTAGGAGACACAAAAGCAATTAGAGCAGTGGCCTCCGCCAATGGCGCGAATGCGATTTCGATAATCGTTCCTTGTCACCGAATCATCGGCTCGGATGGAAAATTAGTTGGGTATGCAGGAGGCTTAAGTGCAAAGAAAAAATTATTGGAGTTGGAGGGGACAAAAAATCAAATGGAGCTCTTTTAAATGAGTTACTTTTCTGGATTTTCTCATTTACTTTTTATGCGAATACTGATACTTTTTGTTTTTGTTTCAAGCATCTCTTTTGGTCAAATCGACATTCTAAACATGTCTTGCATAGATTCATCAAAAGCCATTCTATTTAAAGGATGTCAGAATAAACTTGTAGTAATCGGGATTGATTTTGATTCGATTCTTCTTATGAATATTTCGGGAGACACATTAAGAAAATACCCTCAAAATAGGACTTTTATTTATAGCCCTAGAAAAGGGGAAAATGATACTATTTTAGTCTTTCATGAAGGGGTTGAGGTTTTTCGAAAGGATTTTGAGAATGAAAAAATAGGCAATTTCATAGTTCGACTAGGTGAATTAAAAGATTCACTCGTTAATAAGGAAGATTTATTGAGGAATTTGTATTTAAATCTTTCGATGGAGAATTTAAATTATAAACTGAGATGTTCTATTCGACGTTTTAGAATCAGAATTCATGAAAGAGATGGGACTGAAATTACATCTGAAAACATGGTGGAAACTAGTCAATATTGGAATGAATATGACGAAGATGAGTTTTATCCAAATGGTTCCCGATTTTCTCCTAATCAAATTCAAAAAATTTCTTTAATGAATCCGGGAGACATATTGTACATTGAAAAAGGCTATATTTCATGTTCGTCAGGGTTAATCAAAGGAATCAACCCAAACTTAAAATTTACAATCAAATGAGAAAAAACATTTCAACAGGATCCACTTTTGAAAAAGAAGTGGCTTATTCAAGAGCCGTGGTTAAAGACAACTGGGTATTTGTATCAGGAACAACGGGTTTCAACTACGAAAACATGACGATTTCCGAAGACATCGTTGAGCAAACTGAGCAATGTTTAATCAATATCAAAAATGTCTTAGAAGAAGCCGGTGCAGGTATGAAAGATATTGTCCGGGTAACCTATATACTTCCAAAGGCGGATGATTTCGAAAAGTGTTGGCCGGTACTCAGAAAATATTTTGATGAGGTTCGACCCGCTGCAACCATGATTTCAGCTGGACTTGCGGACCCACGCATGAAGATCGAGATCGAGGTGACCGCTGTAATGTAAGATGTTCTCAGCGAAAGATTAGTTTGGTCTAAAGCCGAACATCTCATCTCTACCATAATTATTTCCCGTAGTTCAACTAAACAACTAAACAACTAAACTATCCAAGCATAATATTTTCATCTATATTAAATAATTGTTAACTTGTGAGGAATCAAGCTTATTTACTCATGAAGAAACTATTTACACTTTTGGCGCTTAGCTGCGTATTTTCACTTTTTTCACAAAACCCAACTTGCGACGGTTCTCGCTATCTGAACAATGATTTTGCCCTAGATTCAACCATGGGAGTCGTTTTTGGTAATTCAACAACAATTGGAGGAACCAATGCTGATCTTTTGATGGATATATATGAACCTTCAGGAGACATGGCAACTGATCGACCCGTTGTAATTGTAGCTTTTGGTGGAAGTTTTATTGGAGGCGATCGTTCCCAAATGCATTACATGTGCAGATATTTTGCCCAGAAAGGCTATGTGGCTGCTAGTATTGATTACCGTATTTATGACGGACCCTTATTTCCAGTTCCAGATTCTATCGTGATGACGGATGAAGTTATTAAAGCCGTTTCTGATATGAAGGCTGCCGTAAGGTTTTTTAGAGAAGATGCCTACAATGCAGATACCTATCGAATTGATACCAACCTTATTTTCGTTGGAGGTGTTTCTGCGGGTGGTATTGTAGCTTCTCATGTAGGGCTTCTAGATTCAACTGACATGGTTGAGAATTTCGTGGATTCCATTATCCAAGCGAATGGTGGTTGGCAAGGAAACAGCAGTACAAATACTCAATATTGGGAAAAAGTACATGGAGTGCTTAATTTCTCTGGAGCATTGAAGAACGCCGATTATATTGATGCTTCAAACCCTCCGATTTTCTCGGTTCATGATGATGGTGATGGAGTGGTACCTTATGCTGGTGGATTTGCAAGTATTTTTACTTTTCCGATTGTGTATATGAATGGTTCCTATTTGATGGATCAAAGGGCACAAGCAGTTGGGGTTAATTCAGAATTGATTACGATTCCTGGAAGCAATGGACACGTAAGTTATTTCAATGATCAAGTAGGTCAAGACAGTATTTTAGATCGTTCCAGAGACTTTTTATATCCGATCGTATGTGCAGGAAGTTTAGGTTTTGAGGATGAAGAAGAATTGAGTTCACAGTTTACGATTTATCCAAATCCGGCATCTTCATTTATTCAAATTAAAACGGAGGATTTTTCAAAAGTTTATAGTTTGCAAATTTTTGATATTCGGGGAAGACAAGTACTGGCGAAATCTGATTTAAAAGGAAATCAAATTCTGAATCTTTCTGATTTTGACAAGGGGCAATATCTCCTTCGAATTCAATCAGATTATTTTGAAACAAAACGAATTATTCTAGAGTAATAGCTGTTTTATCCTTCAAAATCAGTGGTCTAGCGAAATTTTCTGCTGAAACCTTAAAAAATGGCTATCTTTGTGCTCCAAATGGACTTTCTTGAATAGCGATTTACTTCGCGCGGTTGATTTTCCCCTTAATTTTTCGACCAATTTTTAGTTTTTCCAAAGTATCAAACAGCTTCCTAGAAGCAAAAAATGAAAGAGCATACAATATGGCGACTACATTCAATAAAAAAGAGAGAGAAAAGAAAAAAGCAAAGAAGAAGAAGGAGAAAGAGATGAAAAGGCTCGAGAGAAAAGAGAACTCTGCTGGGGGAGGATTGGATGCCATGATGGCTTATGTGGATGAAAATGGAAACTTAGTTGATACGCCGCCAGATCCATCAAAGAAAAAAGAAATCAAAGCTGAAGACATCGATTTGAGTCAGACTAGAGTAGTAGAAGAAGAAGACGTTACTGCTGAAAAAACAGGTAAGGTGGACTACTACAACAGCGATAAAGGCTATGGTTTTATCAAGAATTCAACCTCTGAGGATCGTTACTTTTTTCATGTTAACTCTGTTACTGGAGCACTAGTTGGAACCGGGGACCGAGTAACTTTCACACTAGAAAAAGGCCCAAAGGGAATGAATGCCGTTGGGGTGTCGAAAAAACACTAGGATTTACTTTTGAATTAAGAATTAGGGATGTTCTGCATAGACCGACCCAAAATCAATCTTTCATTCTTCATTCTTCATTTTTCATTAAGATTTACTGTTCTATCAGCTTAAATCCTTGTCCGTGAACGTTTACGATTTGTAGGGATTCATCCGACTTTATGATTTTTCTCAATTTAGCTATGTACACGTCCATGGATCTTCCATTGAAGTAATTGTCGTCTCCCCAAACTGCTTTCAAGGCAGCGTTTCGATCTAAAACACTGTTTTTGTTTTTGACCAATAAATGAAAGAGCATGTTTTCTTTGGTTGTCAATCTTGTCGATTCACCTTCAATATTAATCGTTTGAAGAGCGGCGTCATATTTAATTTTTCCGATTTCGTAATTATTCTTTTCCTCTTGATCTTCATCACCTTTTGCTCTTCTCAGAATCGCTGTAATCCGAGCCAATAATTCTTCCATTTCGAAGGGCTTTGTGAGATAATCGTCAGCACCAGAGGCAAATCCAGCCAATTTATCTTCTTTCATGGACTTAGCCGTCAAGAACAAAATAGGAATGTCTTTATCGAATTCGCGGATTTCTTTAGCTACTGTAAAACCATCTTTCACGGGCATCATCACATCTAGTATCAAGAAATCGAAATCTCCTTTTCTGAAGGTGTTGAACGCGATCTCTCCATTTTCACAAAGGGTGGTATTGAACCCTTTGGCCGTTAAAAAAGTGTTTAGTAATTTGCCTAGGTTCACATCGTCCTCGGCGATTAGAAGATTTAGTTTACTCATTGCTTGCTTAATTTTAGTTTTATTGTAAATGTGGATCCTTTGTTGATATCACTTTTTACAGCGATCTGACCTTCATGCTGGTCCACGATTGCTTTCACATAACTCAGCCCCAAACCGAATCCTTTCACATTATGGACGTTTCCGGTTGGAACTCTATACAGTTTATCGAAAATTCTTTTTTGATGTTCTTTCGGGATTCCAATTCCTTCATCTTTGACTTCAATCACCGCAAAATCTTTCTCTTTTCTCAGGTTGATCTCAACTTTGGGAACTTCTTGACTATACTTAATCGAGTTGTCTAATAAATTATGAAAAATATTGGTTATGTGGACTTGATCGCCTTCTATCATCAAATTTTCTTCTTCAAGATTCAATTGCAATTCTCCACCCTTGGAGTCAACCAGAAACCTTGAATTCTTGACAATCTTCTCGAGAATTTGATTGAGATTTAATAGCTGTTTCTGGAGTTTTAATTCACCTTTATCGATAATAGCAGTTTGCAATACATTTTCAACTAGGGATCCCAATCTTTTATTTTCCTGATTGATCATGTCCAAATAAGATTCCATTGATTGTGGATCTTTAGGAATGTCGGGATCGTTCATGGCCTCACAAGCTAAAGATATCGTAGAGATTGGTGTTTTCAACTCGTGGGTCATATTATTAATGAAATCATTCTTCAAAACCGAGAGTTTTCTCTGGCGCAAAATGGTCGACATCACCACGTAGAAAGTGAAAATCATAAAGACCAAAAGAATTACGGTAATCGTAATGATTCGCCAAGATCCAGAAACCAATAAGGATTTTGTTTCTTTTAGTTTCAATGTCAAATATAAACGGGTTCTAAAAATGTCTTCAGGAAAAAGCAAGACCATATAATCGTGATCTTTGAGCTCCGGGTTAAAATGATCCGATTCCTTTCGCAAAATATTTACAGACTCTTCATCTTCATAGATAACGTTAAATTCAAAATCCCCTTCAATTCCACTATCTTCTAATTCTTTAGTTAGAATAGAGTCCAGCAATATTAAGTTGAGGCGCTCGTCATTAGGTAACTCGATATTGTCGCGGAAAATCTCGATCAGGAAGTCATTCACATAGTTCGCCTTTTTCAGCATGAGATTTTCAATTCGATCATCGATAGGTATTTCCACCATTCCAGTGTCATTGCTCGCAAAATTAAATTCAGGATTCGAGCTGATTTGCAGCATGCCTTTGTAGTTTCGAGCTACCATGCGATGTTCGGTAACCAATCCGGTAAGTGTGTCCACCGATTTTCCTTCGATGATAAAGTACTTTTCTTTTTTGCCGTTTCGAATGACTGTCGTGTCTTTCATGTTGATTAATTCATTCTCATCGAGCAAATTTTTGACCCCATCTTGGATCAGTTTATTTTTTTCCTCTTTTTTTCGAGCTTCGAAAACTGCTTTGTACTTGATATAATTTTGGATCTTTTCGTGGCGTTTTGCTACTAGACCAAGAGTTTTATTAACCTTGGCGTCCAGCTCCTGCTTTTCGTAACTAAGCGTGGTTTGAATAAGAAATGCCTGTACAGTGATCAGTCCGACCAAAGCCAAACCAATTGTAGTAAAAATAAAGTAGATCCTTTTCTTATTCATGATGCACTTAAAAGTACGAAGGTCGCTTCCGCTTTCTTATTCGTTTAACTTTTTTTAACAGGGAAATAAAGGCTTTCACCTAATAATTGTTCCCTTTTGAACTTTTCTTGAACGACTGATTGAACATCTGTTCCGATGATTTTGGATTCCAGCCAAGAAATAATGTCCAAATAGAGGAATGGCCGCTTTTCATATTGCATTTGCGACAATTTCACCAGTTTTGATCTTAGAATCTTGAAGGATTTATCTAATTCATCCGGTTTCATGATTCTTAAGTTTCTTACCCAGGATAAAATCTCTTCTTGAACTCCTTGTAGGTCGTCCATTTTACTTAGGAAACGGTAAACCGATTTAATCTGATACTCTACCAATTCTTCATTTCCAACTTCGTAATGTGCAATTAAATTCAAGATTCGAGCGAAACACTGGATATCTTCTCGAAGATTAGATTCTTTGATATTGATAATCTTATTCAAGTAAATAATGGCATTTTTATTATCTCCTGCACCAAAAAACAAACAAGCAATTTTGTAGTTGATATTGATAGAGCGATGCGAGTCCATTGTGTTCTCATATTGATCCAAGAATTCCTCAATTTCCGGAATATTTCTTAATCCATCATCAAATGTTCCTTCCAGGAAATGCTTATTGATCAGGTTGGTATAATAGTATAGCCGAAGTTGATATTCCGTATTTTCATTTCTTTTGGTAGAATCTTTCATCATTCCCTCCAGGACTTCCAAATACTCTACAAATTTTTCATGATGACGAAGGTTGAATAAAGCTCCTAAAATATTGTTGATCCCTTTTAAATAAATCTCAAACTCGAAATTTTGCATGTCAGGATATTCATCATAAAGATCTACCCATTTTTTAGCGTATTTGTAGCAGTTTAAGAAATCCTGAACGATATAGTAGTACCAAACATAGGCATTGTAAAGATGCATCTTTTCGTAGTATCCAAGTTCGGTGTCACCAAAATCAGGAAAATTCGAATCGAAGTATTGTTTTACGAATAAAAACTCCTTTTCATTTTTAACAAAACCGACTTTCAAATACAATCCATAGAGCTTCAGAGCCAAATTGGAATACACATTACTCTCATCGATTTTTTCAATTAATTGATTCGATTCCAAAGCCAATTCTTCAGAGCGACTATCGATTGATCGAGTGATGTATTGAGATTCAATTTTCTTCTCGAAAAAAGTGATCTCCAAGGACAAAATATCTTGGTTAAATTTGTTTGCATTCGCCTTTGCACGTTCAAGAATTCTCAAAGATTGATTGTACAATCCACGATTATAAAGTACTCGAGCATAATCAATAGATTCCCGAATTTCAATATCGCTCGAATTTCCTGCATGTTGCAAGCGCAAACTCACAAGTAATTGTTTGTATAAATGCGCCTTGAGATTACTCAACTGAGACTTTTTGATGTCTTTATTTTTCTTCAAAAGCTCAACGTCCGAGTAGTTTTTAGTTTTATCGATATAATCGAAAATCTGAATAAATTTTGCATTATCAGAGCTCGAAAAACGACCCACATAGAGTTTAAAAGCCCTTTTTTCGGCCTTAGAAAGGGAACCGATTAGCTGAATTAAGTTCTCTGTTTGAATATTGGGCATTGTAAAATCGAATTATTTATTTCCCAGTAAATACTTGATAATCAGAAGATAAAAATAAAAACCAGGCCTTTTGACCATCGTAAATATCCGACATTTTGATTTGATAATAAAATATGATGTAGATAATTTAGTCCCATCAAAAGATTTTTCCGGAGAAGATATTCTCCAAGTTTTCGATTAATAGCAAAGACTGCCCCTTCTCGGGGCAGTCGTTTTTTACCCCCCAATCGTTTTAAACGCTTAATAAACATTTAGACTAGCAAAGCTCTTTTTTTCCGTCTAAATTTGGTTTCATGAAACCACTAAATCTGCTGTTGTTTTGGATCATTTCGATTCATGTTTCAGCGCAATTATCTAAACCAATTCACTCTGAAAACCTGGCTTTGGGAATCGGCAATTCTTTGGGGATTAATTTTCAGTCTGGTTTTCACAATCCAGCTAATATATTTTTGGATTCTTCAAAATATCGAATAGGGGTAAGCTATTCCAATTATTATTTCATAAATAGCCTAAATCAAGTCAGCTTATCCGGGCAAGTGAAGATTGCAAATGGTGGGATTTCCTTTTCATATGCCAATTTGGGTTGGTCTACGATCCAACAACACTATGTAAATGTGGGCTATGGAATTCAAGTTGCGAAAGGATTTAGATTAGGGATTGCATGTCATTATTTTCTAACTCAAATTCCAAATGAAGAAGCGGATCACCAAGGAATTTTTCCTTCCATTGGCTTCAACTTTCAACACAAGAATCAGTTTCAATTAGCTTTTCATATTGACAATCCGATTGGGATTAACTGGTTTGAATCCAAAGAAAAAATGCCTATTGGGTTTGATCTTGGTTTTCGTTTTCAGTTTAGCCCTTCTTTCAGTGGCCAATTGGAACTGGTAAAAGTTTTGAATACTCCATTTCGCCTTTCATTAGGTTTTGAATATGCTATCAAAAACAAAATAAGACCGAGAATGGCTTTTAGCATTTTACCGCTTGGATTTTCATCTGGGATTGGTGTTCAACTTAAACAAATTCAAATAGGGTTTGCTCTTTGGTATGGACATCCTTTAGGACCAATATCTCATTTCGACGCTTCTTATGAGAATTAGTCTGATAATCCTGTTTTTCTTGATTCACTTCGTTTCATTTGGGCAAGAAGAAGGGGAATGGCTGCAAGAAATTATAGAAAACTATGTAAATCAAAATGCTGATGGAAATTATGATTTGGATCAGATTGAAAGACAATTACGCGAACTAATTCATGACCCCGTCGTTTTGGATTCGAAGCGTTTAGATGATTTACAAAGGCTTTTTTTTCTGAGTCCAATCGTACTCAAAAATATAGAAGAACATTTAAAAAAGAGTCCTATTCTTTCGCTTTATGAATTGCAGTCGATACCGGGTATTCATTTCACTCTTGCACGAAACTTAAGTCGTTTAGTTAAACTTCCAAATCATGAATTTGAAATGCAGACTAAGAAATTTTCTATGAGCTTGGCTACTGGCTTGAATCAAAATCTGTTGGAATCAAAAGGATATCAGACACAAAAGTATTTGGGAAGTTCACATCGATCTTACTTCAGATCTGATTTTAGAATAGGTCGAAAAATCCGAATCGGACTTTTATATGATAAAGATCCTGGCGAGTCCTACTGGAATCGCAAATATTTGATAGGATTACCTCATTTATCCGCTTTCATTGAATTGAAAGGTAAAAAGCATATTCAGAACATTATTTTGGGCGATTATAAGGTCCTTTTGGGACAGGGACTATTGATCTATCAAGGTTATGGATTCGGGAAGACCATCGATCAAATTGGCAATGTTCGAGCACAATCTGGAATACGACCAAATACTTCCCTAAGTGAAAATTTTTTCTTGAGGGGAGGAGCCGTACATTTGAAATTTAAAAATCTGCATCTACTTTCATTTGCAAGCTATAAATTTCGATCAGCCACTATTTATGAAGATAGTTTAGAATTTTTTAAAAGTTTGGATCTATCTGGAAGTCTGAAAACAGAGAACGATATTTCCAAGCAGTCGAAGTTGCGAGAAAGTCTGTTCGGAACAAGTTTACAATGGCGCAAAAGAAAGTTTGAGATCGGTTTCAATTATTTGTTTACGCATTTTAATTATCCCTATCAAAACAATTTCAAAGTTTATCAGGTTCATATACTCACCATTCAATACATGAATCAGTTGTCTTTGGATTACAAGTATTTCTTCCGAAATGGAATGCTTTATGGAGAAAATGCATGGAATTTGGAATCCAAAGGATTTGCCTTAAGCAATGGTGTCTTATTTTCACTTTCGGAGTTCACCAGTGTATTGGCAAATGTCCGTTACTTTTCGAAATCGTATTTGAGTTTTTATTCTTCTGCAATTTCTGAAAATTCCGATAGTCGAAATGAGATTGGATTTTTATTGAATTTAAGTCATCACTTCAACCGCAAACTAGGATTAGACCTTTACTTTGATTATTTCCATTTCCCCTGGTTAAAGTTCAACGTGGATGCGCCAAGTAGTGGTTTTGAAGTTAGTTCAAGGTTAAAATATCGATGGAATCGTAAGATGGATTTCTATGTGAATTATCGCATCAAATCAAAGGAAGAGAATAGCTATAGTTTCAACTCAACGAACACTTTGATGCGCGTTTGGAAACAACAGTTACGTGTTCATTTTAATAAGACTCTGAATCCAAAATTCAAGATATCTTTGCGTTTAGAAGGGAATCTCGTTAAAATCGAGAATTGGTCAACCGGTTTTCTTTTTTATTTCAACCTCCAATATCAACCCAATACCAAATGGGTTTTCAATTACCGTTTCAATCTTTTTAGTTCAGAAACCTTCGACAATGCCATTTATAGTTTGGAAAGAAGTTTAGGAACAATCAATAGCTTTCAAGTCTATTCTGGGGAAGGTTTAGGTTCTTATCTGTTTGTCAAATTCAAACCTTTTCGATCATTCCAAATCAATTTTAAATGCAGTTTTCAGCATTATTTTAATCAGCTAACCATTGGTTCTGGAGATGAAGAGATTAATGGGAGTTTTCGGGGGAGAGTTGGGGTGGAAATGAAGTATGTGTTGAAGTAATTGAGCTGTAAAATGGCCAGATCAATAATTATTTCCCCAACCAATAAGCCGGATTCAAATTTTTAATCCCATCTTTTGTAATCTGACGAATCTCAAAATGGGCTTCTGAACGCTTGCCAGTAGCATCAGGTAGAAGGGAGCCAATCATTTGTTTGGTTTTGACTTTATCTCCCTTTTTGACATAAGTTTCTTTCAAATTGGTATAAACTGTTCGATAAGATCCATGCGCGATGATGATCACTTTACCAGCCCCAGGAATTTTCAGTACGGAAGAAACTTCGCCTTCGTAGATAGCCCTTACATTGGAACCGGTAACCGTTGAAATATCCACACCATTATTGTAGGTGAATACGTTGGCGTGAACCGGGTGGGGATTTTTACCAAATTTCTCTGTGATTTCTCCTTTTGCAACAGGCCAAGGTAGTTTCCCTTTATTTCCATAAAAGCTTTTTCCAGTCAGAAGCATTTCTTTTGTGGGTTTGAAACCAGCTCCTGTTTTTGTTGCATTGGATTTGGACAATTCCATTTCGATGGCCTTTTTAATGGCTTGAGCTAATCTTCTTTTTTCGTCTTCTTGTTTTTGAAGAGTCGCCAACAATTTGGACTCTTCAGCTTTTAATTTTTGTAGAGCTTGATTTCGGACCCTTTTATCTTTTTCAAAATTGATTTTCTCTTTATCCTGAACAGAGATCAAATCTTCTTTTTCAATCTTTTTATCTTCAAGTTGCGCAATCTTTGAACGCAGTCTTTCTTCAGCTTTTTGGATTAAAACGATCTGATTTTTCCGAAACTCCTCAATTTTCCTCAAATATTTGATTCTTTTAAAAGCTTCATTGAAATTTTCGGCTGAAAAGATGAACATCATTTCATTGTAATCATTTCGCTTTTTATAAGCATAGCGGATCATTTCACGAAACTGATCTTTGAGTTGCGCTATATCATTTTGCATGGACTGAATGACTGAATTGTACTCCATAATGAGTTTGTTAATCTCAGTGATTTGTTCATTGACATTATTAATCAATTCCTGCCTGTAATTAATCTGTCGACTGATGATACCTATTTCTTTGGTGGTTGTTTTGGATAAGTTTTTCGTATCGCCCAATAGCTTCTTGGTAAACTGGATTTTTTTAGCCAGTTTTTGCTGTTCTTTTTTTAAGGTGCTACTACTTTTATTCTGACTAAAAGCAGTAATCGTAAAAAGAAGAACGATCAGACTGATATATCTTTTTTTACTAATCAATTTCACGGTACTTCTCAGGGATAACCGTATAAAAGTCAATAGGCTCGTTTACTTTTGTTTTTTGATATTTCAACTCCATCGTCACTGTGTCGGAAGGCGTCGTAATATATAAATTCGATTGTTTAGGAATTCGAATTCCATCCATGTAAAAGAATTCTGGATAGCTAATGGTAATAGTTGCGGTATCTCTCGGTACATCCAGTAAAATCTTCTGCATTCTCAATGAGTCCGGATCGATATAATAGCGCATGATTAAATCGTCAGTATCAAATTTCCCTTTATAAAACTTGTCGATTTCTTTCTGACTATGAGTGGACAAAACATAGTAGTTTTTGTCTTTCAGCTGCATGTATGACCTTGTCGTATCGAATTCTATAGGTAAACCTAAAGCCAGTTCTTCAAAATTATCGTAGGTCACTTTGGTAGCGACGAAGGAACTCAAAAACTTATAATCTTCAATCCAATATTCCTTTTTCGTTTTATCCAGAACTGTGATACTGTCTTTATCTACCCAACCATCAAATATTGGAATACCTGCAAAGGAGATTCGAAACCAAAGCAGGGAGTCTCTACTTAACTTTACAGATGTTTTAAAAGAATAATTGTATTTCTTGGATTTAAATTTTGTAGCGATTTTGGTATAGAGATATTTGATCTCATTATTGTGATCATTTTTCAATATCTGAAGTAGTTCTTCAGTTGATCGTTCTTTTGTGACCAATGTAGTTCTACCCTTCTTGATTCCACAAGAAATGAACAGGAATAACCCCAATAGCAGTATCCAAACTAGTTTACTCGGCTTCATAAAACTTCTTGTCCTTAATTTTTAGTTCTAAAACGTTGGTGTGGTCGTTGAATTTAAGTGCTTTTTTCCAATATTCAAGTGCTTTGTCGATATCTTCTAACATGAAATGAATGTCGCCAAGATGTTCAAGTAAAGTTCCACTTTCATAGCTGGCATTTTTTTGTGCTTTCTCTGCCCATTGCAAAGCTTCCTTATACAAACCTTTTCTGAAAAGTACATAGGCATAAGTATCTTGGTAAGTAGATACATTTGGCTTTAATTGATTCGCTTTTAGGGATAATTCACTAGCTCTTTCCAAGTTTTGGTTGGCTTGTGTCAGATAGTAGGCATAATTATTCAGTAAAAGGCTATTTTCAGAATCCTCTTCAACCAATGATTCGTATAATTTGAACGATTTATCGTATTCTTTGGATCGAAACCATGCTTCGGCCAAATTCATGTTGAATTCCTTTGTTAAGTCATCATCACCTACAACGATCCCTCTACCGAAATCCAAAATTTCAGCGGCTTCTTTATACTTGTTGATTCTCAATCCTGCCATTCCTTGATATAGGTAAAACATCGGTTGAGAAGGGAAGTTTTCACTCGCTTTATAGGCATCTTCCCACATGGATTCATAATCAGTTAATTCCGCATCGATCAAAACCAGCTGTTTCCAAATCGCAAAACGGGTATCGTCCAATTCCGCAGCTTTTCTGAATGTTCTTTGCGCTTCTGTACTGCGACTATCTCGAATCAGGAAATCACCTTTAATGGAATAGGCTTTTGCTTCATTTGGGTGGTATTTCGTTAAAGAATCTAATAACTGATAACCCGCCATGTTCAAGTCCATATTATTTTCCGAAATATCATAAAGGGTGATTAGCAATTTTACTTTTGTATCAATGTCGACAGAATTACCTTTGAAAGCGTGATTCAAAGCATTCATTGCCTTTTCAAGTTGATTATTGTTCATGTAATATTCTGAAAGCGTAATTTGCGCATACCCATTTTCAGGGTTTTCTCGAATCATTAATTCTAGTGTGGCAAATGCTTTTTCTTTCTCACCGATCGAATTGTAATAGTCGATGAGAAATTGATAATTTTCAGGATTTCCAGGAGATGCTTTAATTAGTTTTTCCAGCTCATTTACAGCTTCTTCTTCTTTCTTAAGTTCTCTATAAATTTCATGCTTTCGAAGAGATAATTCCTTATAAATACCAACGATATTTTCTATTTTTTCATAGACTTTTAATACCTCATTGATCTCGTTCATATAGATCAAACATTCCGAATACTGAAACAAATAATCCAGATTTTCCGGTTCTGCTTTCAACAAACTTTGATATTCACCAACGGCATCTTTGTACTTGCCAACTTGAAGAGAAATTAAAGCATAATTTAGGCGGTAAAATTTATTGTCAGGGTTTAATTTGACGGCAACCTGCCCATGTTCATAGGATTTTTGCAATTCTCCAATTTGAGCGTACAATTCTGAGAGTGCATAATGAACCCCATCATCTTCGGGCTGCAATTCAGTACATTTTTCGAATAATTGAATGGCAGATTGAAAGTTCCCGATCATTTTCTCTCTTATTCCATCGTGGAAATAAAATAGAAATTCAAGTTTCTTACCATCATCTTCTCCCTTATTCTTTTTCTTAGAAGTCTTTGTTTTCTTCTTTCCTTTATTTTTTTGAGCATAGCTATCGGTTGATGCTATTAAGCAAATTAAAATTAACAGATATGATGCTATCTTTCTCACAGATCCATTTTAGTAAAATCGCCAACACTTAAATCTTGAGATCCTCCATTGACTTCGGCTTTATTCCCTATCATGGAATCTTTTAAATTCAAGTTGGATAGATCACTTTCTTCTCCAATAATTGAGTTCTTGATTATACTGTTATTTACAACGGTATTGTTACCAATCGATACATTCGGACCAACTATTGAGTTCAGTATTTTAACATTTTTTCCGATAAAACAAGGTTGAATGATGACTGAATTCTTGTTTTCGTGATCCTGAACATTATTAATTCCATCAGCATGGTCAAAATCCAAAATTCTTTGATTCGTTTCAACCGTTACTTTTTTATTTCCGCAGTCCATCCAGGCATCCACTTCTCCAGGAATAAAAATATAGTCTTTCTGAGTAAGATTTCTTAGGGCATCCGGAAGTTGATATTCTCCTCCTTTGATAATATCATTGTCAATTAAGAAATCAATTTCTTCTTTCAATTTTTCTCCATACTTGAAATAATAAACTCCAATCATGGCTAAATCTGAGACAAATTCTTTTGGTTTTTCAACAAACTCGATAATATGTCCTTCATCATTCATTTGAACAACTCCAAATGCTGAAGGGTCATCAATTTGTTTCACCCATAAAATTCCGTCTACATTTGGATCAATTGTAAAATCAGCTTTGAATAAAGTATCTGCAAAAGCGATGATAACTGGTCCAGTTAAAGACTCTTTGGCACAATGAACCGCATGCGCAGTTCCCAAAGGTTCAGTTTGATGGTAAATCTTTCCTGTTGCACCTAAGTTTGAGGCGATTTCCAATAAGTCTGTTTCCACTTGTTTTCCAAAATCACCAATGATAAAAGCAATTTCATTTATTTTTTCATCTGATATTCGAGCGATATCTTCCACCAATCTTTGAACAATTGGTTTTCCACCAACTTTCACAAGTGGTTTTGGAGTGGTTAAGGTATGCGGTCTTAATCTCGAGCCTCTTCCGGCCATTGGTACGATAATATTCATAGTAGTTTAGTCTTTTATTTTTTTCCGGTACTTCCAAACCCTCCTTCACCTCTTTCGGTTTCTTCAAGTGAGTTAACGAGCTCCCATTCTATTTGTTCGTATTTGGCAATAACCATTTGTGCAATTCGATCTCCAGGTTTTATTTCAACATCCTCGGAAGAAAGATTGATTAGAATCACACCAACATCGCCACGATAATCAGCATCAATGGTTCCGGGTGCATTCAAAACTGTAATTCCTTGTTTATAGGCTAATCCAGATCGTGGTCGAACCTGAGCTTCGTAACCCGCTTCCAACTGAATTTTTAGCCCTGTAGGGATTAATTTTCTTTCGAGTGGTTTTAGAGTGATCGAATCCTCAATATTCGCTCGAAGGTCCATTCCTGCAGACATTAAAGTCTCATAAGAGGGCAATTCGTTCGATGAGGTATTTACGACTTTTATCTTCATTTCTTTTGTATCAATTTAAGGGGATTCTCGAGGACGAAAACCACAAAAATAAACAATGACAGTAATACGGTGTTAACCAATAATTTTACAAAAATAGAATCGAAATTGAATATCAAGGAGATAAGGTATAATAAAATAGCCAACAACAGATAGAAGATAACTTTTCTAAGGTTGTATTTTATGGGGTAATGAATCTGACCTAATTTCCAACTTGCAAGCATTTGAGCAAAATAGACAACTAAGGTGGCAATAGCAGCTCCCATGTAGCCTATCCAGGGAATTAAAGCCAAATTTAAAACGATTGTAAGGAGGGCTCCTCCCATTGAAATATAGGATCCAAACTTCGTTTTATTCGCTAGTTTATACCAAATGGATTGGTTGTAATAAATACCAAGGAATATGTTGGCCATGAGCAAAATCGGAACAATTTTTAATCCTTCCCAGTACTTTTCGTTTGGAATAAAGTATTTGAATATATCCAAATAAAGACTGACCAAAAGAAAGATCAAACTTACCGTGATTACGAAGTAGGTCATTACTCTTGAATATATCTTTTTGTGATTTTCATCCTGAGCTTTACTAAAGAAAAAGGGTTCCGCTGCATATCGAAATGCTTGAATAAAAATGGTAATCATGATTGAGAGTTTGTAGCAAGCACTGTAAATCCCCACCTGTTCCAAAGAGTAGCTTCTCCCATGTGATGCAGTTAACAAACGTCTCAGAAGAATTCGATCTAAAACTTCATTGATGATTCCTGCAAAACCGGCAATGACTAAAGGGAAAGCATATAAAAACATCTCTTTCATTACAGGTTTATCAACTTTAAATCGAATGGATTTAAACTCTTTGAACAATAGAATTGGCCGTGTCAAACTGGAGAGCAAATTTGCAATGAACACATAGCCTACGCCGATTTCAGGTCGATAGATCCAATCAATTAAAAAGAAGGAGTTCCCTGAATCGTATAAACCTTTGCAGAATAGAATGAAAAAGAGATTTAAAGCGATATTCACTCCAATTGTGATTAATTGAACAAGGGCAAATTGTTTGGCTTTGTCTTCTAGTCTCAATTTCGCAAGTGGAATAGCTGAAATGGCATCCGCTACCACAATCAATGCAAACCAAATCACATATTCTCGATGTTCAGGATAATCAATAAAATTGGCCACGCTTTGAGCAAAACCAACAGAAAAAAGTAAAAAGACCAGATTCAGAATGATGATGAGGGTCCCAGCTTGATTATAAATGGTTTTTTTATCATTTCCCTCAACATTTGAGAACCTGAAAAAGGTGGTTTCCATTCCGAAGGTGAGTAAGACCACCAAAAAGCCAACATAAGCATACAATTCCCCTACTACTCCATAAGCCTCCGGATCGAAGAAACGAGTATAAAGGGGTACCATAAAATAATTCAAAAGCCTACCAACTATTGATGATAGGCCATAAATTGCGGTTTGCCCAGCTAATTTTTTAAGTGGATTCAATCCTTATTTTCTAAAATTTGGTTTTCTCTTTTCCAAAAATGCCTGTGTACCTTCATTGAATTCTTCTGTACCAAAACATTTTCCAAATTCTTCAATCTCCACGGCATATCCATCAACACCGTTTTGATAGTTGGCATTTACACACCGAATGGCTGCTGCAATTGCATTTGGAGAATTATTCAAAATTTTTGAAGCCAATTTCTCGCAAGTTGCCATTAAGTCAGCTTGCTCGACAACCTCGTTCACTAATCCCCACTTTAAAGCAGTTTCAGCATCCATCATACCCGCACTAAAAATCAATTCAAAAGCTTTTCCTCTGCCGATAAGTTGTGCCAATCTTTGGGTTCCACCGTATCCTGGAATAACACCTAAAGAAACTTCGGGAAGACCCAGTCTCGCATTAGAAGAGGCTATTCGGATATGTGAACTCATGGCTAATTCCAAGCCACCACCTAGAGCAAATCCATTTACAGCTGCGATAACCGGAGTTGATAGATTTTCAACCAAATTAAACAGGGAATCATGCCCTTTAGCACTTAATTCTTTCCCTTGATCAATTGAAAAATCTGCAAATTCCTTGATGTCGGCTCCGGCAACAAAAGATTTTTCACCTGATCCAGTTAGAATGATCACTCCAATTTCCGAATCGCTTTCAGCCGATTTAAAAGCCGCACTCAATTCTTCAATTGTGGCTTTGTTTAATGCATTTAATTTATCCGGACGATTGATGGTGATTTTACAGATATGATTGGAATTTTCAACTACTATATTTGTGTAAGACATATTTCTATATTTTAATCTTTAAAGTTAGTTTTAAAAATAGCTAAATCCTGTATTGGGAAGGCTACTTTTTAACAAAAATGGATGAATAAACTTTTAAGCGGTAGAAAGACCTTATTTTTCGCTCTTATTTCTATACTTTTTGTAGGCTTTGATCAGAATCATGAGTAGAATACCAAGTCCAAAAAATCCGATCAATCCATAGATCCAATCAAAAGTGTTTTTCATGACGATAACAAAAATGATGGCAACCAAAAACATGGTTCCTACCTCATTTAAAATGCGCAATCTTTCTGATTTATATTCCCCCTCTTCTTTCTGAAGTTTGAGAAAAATGGAATGAAGACCAAGATGATAAATAATTAAACCAACAACTAAAGTGAGTTTAATGTGCATGAATCCCTGTTTAAGAAGAACCGGGTTCTCAATTAACATCCATATCCCAAAAACAGCCGTTAAAATCATGGCTGGCCAGGTAATGATATACCACAGGCGTCTTTCCATCATTCTAAACTGATCTGAAAGAATTTTCTTTTCCAAATCATCTTTTGTTCTTGCTTCTGTATGATAGATAAAAAGTCGGACCATGTACAAGATACCAGCGAACCAGGAAACCATGAAAATCAAATGCAGGGACTTTAACCAGAGGTACATCATTTCAAATGAACTTTTTAGCAATTAATTTGTTCAAACAAATAAATTAGATAATTTTGTCTCCCTTTAATCGGGTATTTGCAGCAAAACTAAGCAAAAAATAAGGTGATTTAAGAGGAGCTTGTTTTTAATTGTATATTTTTGATACGCGAAAAACACTAAAAGAAAAGAAATGAAGGCCAAAACGCCCAAAGAATCTTTAACGATTGAAACGAAAATTGTTCTTCCAAATGATACAAATACATTAGGAAATCTATTCGGTGGTCAACTTTTGGCATGGATGGACGAGATTGCCTCAATTTCAGCTCATAGGCATTGTAGAAGGGTAGTGGTAACGGCTTCAGTAAACAATGTATCTTTTAAGAATCCTATAAATCATGCTGACATCATCATTTTAGAAGCTAAAGTGACAAGAGCTTTTAATTCCTCCATGGAAGTGTGGGTAGATGTTTTTGTTGAGCATCATGTAACAGGAAAAAGGAAGAAATCGAATGAGGCCATATACAATTTTGTGGCTGTCGACCAGAATGGTGGACCAATCAACGTACCCCCTTTACAACCTGAAACCGAAGAAGAAAAGGCTCGATTTGAGGGAGCTTTAAGAAGAAAACAATTGTCATTGATCCTTGCTGGGAAGATGAAACCCGAAGATGCAACGGAACTCAAGGCGATTTTTGATATAGTAGATAATTAAGCTAAAAATAAAAACAACGAAAAATGAAAAAAGTAGTTTACACGATGCTAGTTGCGTCTCTAGCCCTTTTCTCTTGCGGAGGAGAAGAAAAGAAAGACGATAAGAAGAAAGACGGAAAAGAAGAAAAGAAGGAAGAAGTAGTTGAGAACCAAGGACCAGTTACTTACAAAGCCAACAAAATGGAATCGGCTATTGAGTGGACTGGTTATAAAGGTGATGACCCTTCGAATGATGCACACACTGGAATTCTATTATTGGACGGTGGAGAATTCATTCTTGAAGGAAATAAAATCACTAAAGGAATGTTCAAAATTGACATGAGCACAATGGCAGAAACAACTGAAGGTGCGAATGAAGAATATTCAGCTAAATTGATCGGTCACCTTGGAAATGAAGATTTCTTCAACGTAGGTACTCACGGTTATGCTGATTTTGCTTTAATGTCTGCGACTGAAACAGAAGCAAAAGGTTCTATCCTGGTAATGGGTAAAACAATCAATGTTGAATTTCCTTATACAATCGAGTCTCAAGGAGATAAAGCGGTTTTGACAGCTGAGTTTTCAGTAGATTTTTCTTCATTGGCTCTTCCTGGAATGCAAATGGAAGAAGGAGGAGATCCAGCTGAAAAAGTTTCTGACAAAGTAAACGTCAAGGTAAAACTTGTTGGAGATAAAGCGGAGTAAAATGAAAAAAGTAATTTACTTATTATCTCTATCTTCTTTAATGCTTATTTCCTGTGGAGGTGAGGAGAAAAAAGAGGATAAAAAGAAAGAGGACAACAAAGAAAATAAAGAAGGGGCTACAGCGGAAAAAGTGATGTATTCAGTTGATCCAGCTGCCACAACTTTAGAATGGACTGGATACGAAGGTAACGATCCTACAACCCATTTTCACACAGGAGTCATTTCTGTAACTGAGGGTTCCATCATTGCAGAGGGAACGCAGATTACTGGAGGTGATTTTAAGATTGACATGCTGTCGATTCAAGAAACCACTGATGGGAAGCCAGAAGAGAAAAAAGCCAAATTGGTTGGGCATCTTGGAAATGAAGATTTTTTCCAAGTAGAGGCACATCCAACAGCAACTTTCTTAATCACTGGTGTAGATGGTAAAAACGTTTCGGGTCAGCTTAATGTTTTGGGTAAAACATTGGACATTACAATTCCAGTTGAGGTAAATGTTGAGGCTGAGTCTATCTCGGTAGCAGCTGAGTTTTCAGTTGACATGTCTTCTTTAGGAATGCCAGGCTTGCAAGCTGAGGAGGGAGCAGACCCTGAAGAGGTAATTAATAGTAAAGTTAATTTTGTTCTTAGATTAAAAGGGAACAAATAATATTAGCAAAAAATTCATTTAATTTGTGACCGCCCCTTGTGGGCGGTTTTTTTATTCTAAAAAATGCGGTATGAAAAAAATTCTCATTGTTGGAGCTAGTGGTCAGATCGGAACAGAATTAGTTCTTGAATTAAGAAGGAGATTTGGTGAAGAAAATGTAATTGCTTCTGATGTTAAGGACGAACCTTCTGATTTGTTGAGAAATGGGATTTATGAAAAACTGGATATTTTAGATAATGAAGCTTATTTGTCGCTTTTGGAAAAGTACAAAGTCACAGAGGTTTACTTATTGGCCGCACTTTTGTCAGCTACGGCCGAAAAGCATCCGGATTTTGCATGGAAATTAAACATGGAAGGTCTTTTCAATGTTTTGAATTCGGCCAAAGAAGGAAAGATTCAGAAAGTTTTTTGGCCTAGTTCGATTGCTGTATTTGGTCCGAATACTCCTCGCGAAAACACACCTCAATATTGCGTTATGGATCCCTCTACAGTATACGGTTTGAGCAAGCTCGCAGGGGAAAGATGGTGCGAGTATTATTTCAAAAAACATGGCGTTGATGTTCGATCAATTCGATATCCTGGGCTTATTTCTTATGGTTCCCTTCCTGGTGGAGGAACAACGGATTATGCGGTGGACATTTTCTATCATGCGAAAGCTGGAAAGGATTATACCTGTTTTTTGAAAAAGGATACCGAATTACCCATGATGTTCATGAGTGATGCCATTAAAGCAACCATCGATTTAATGGAGGTGCCAAAAGAAAAAGTCATAATTCGATCTAGCTATAATATTGCAGGAATGAGTTTTACTCCGGAAAAAATTTATGCACAAATAATAAAATCAGTTCCCAATTTTAAAATCAGCTATTCCCCCGATTTTAGGCAGGAAATAGCCGACTCTTGGCCAAAATCCATTGATGATTCTGAAGCAAGAAATCACTGGGGATGGAGTCCCGAGCACGATCTTAAATCCCTGACAAATAACATGTTAGAAGGTGTTGATCCTAGTAAATTATTTTAATCCCCTAAAAAATTGAATTTGTCTAAAAATCGGCGTAGTTTGGCGAAAAGCCTATGGAAAATCAAAACATTTTCCTTACCTTGTTCTTTGGCTGGTATTGACATTTAAAGAAAGGACACCCAAAATGAAACTATTAACACTTTTATTATTCGTATTGTCATTAGGGTTTGTGAGCGCGTCTGACAACAATGGTCAGGGTGAAGACAAGCCTGGGAAGACCGATGAGCGTGGTTTAAAACAAGGTCATTGGATCGTTAAAGGTAAACACCGAGAATCCAAAGGTTATCCACCTGAGGATAAAATCGAAGAAGGGGACTATAAAGATTCCAGAAGAACTGGTGAATGGACGTTCTTCCATATCGGTAATGTTCCAAAATTGAAAACAACTTTCGTTAACAACAAAGCTACTGGGAAGTATACGAAGTACTTTTCAAATGGTAATGTTAAAGAAAAAGGAGAATATAGAATGGGAAGACAAATGGGTACCCAAGAGCAATTCTTCGAAGATGGAAAGTTGAAAAGAAAGCAACAGTACAACAGCGTTGGAAGACCAGATGGTGAGGTTGTTGAGTATTGGCCAAACGGACAAGTGAAAATGAAAGGTAAACTTGCTAATGGTAAAAGAAAAAGTGTCGAAAGAAGAAACGAACAGGGTGAGCTAATCGAAAAAATGGAATTCGGTGAGGATGGTCAGCCAACAAATATTGTTAAAGGTGAAGCTAAGAAAACAACTCCAACTGAAATTGTTGGTGATGGTAAAGCGGCTACAAAACCACAAGGAACCGTTACTAAAGACGGAAAGCCATTCCAACCAGACGGATTCAACATGTTGTATAAGAACGATGAGTTGTATCAAGTTGGTAAATTTAAGAATGGAAGACTTTGGGAAGGTAAATTCTACAAATACGATGCGGACGGACTTCTATTGAAGATCGAGAAGTATAAAGGTGGAAAATACCACTCAGACGGACAAATGTAAAATACTAGAAAAACACTATAGAGAAAGCGACCAATCGGTCGCTTTTTTTTATTTTAGACAAAATTATTTTCAATGAGCAAGCTGCATATTTATAATAGTCTTACGAAACAGAAAGAAGAATTCAAACCGATAAAGGAAGGACAGGTGGGATTGTATGTTTGTGGTCCTACTGTTTATAGCTATGTTCATTTAGGAAATTGTCGAACCTTTATCTCTTTTGATATGGTTTATCGTTACCTAAAGTATTTAGGAAACAAGGTGCGCTATGTTCGAAATATCACAGATGTTGGTCACCTAGAAAGCGATGCCGATCAAGGAGAAGATAAGATTTCAAAGAAAGCACGTTTGGAACAATTGGAACCGATGGAAATCGTGCAAATGTATACAGTTGATTTTCGTGAAGTCATGGCAAAATTCAATGCCTTTCCTCCAAATATAGAACCAACGGCGACAGGTCATTTAATCGAGCAGATTGAAATGGTGCAGCAAATATTGGACAATGGTTTTGCCTATGAATCCAACGGATCGGTTTATTTTGATGTGGAAAAATACAATGCTTCAGAAGGATACGGAGAGTTGTCGGGACGAAAGATTGAAGACCTAATGGCTGGCTCGAGAGATCTAGACGGTCAAGAGGAAAAAAGAAACCCTTTGGATTTTGCAATTTGGAAGAAAGCTTCTCCTGAGCATATCATGCGATGGCCTTCTCCTTGGAGTGATGGTTTTCCAGGATGGCATTTAGAGTGTTCTGCCATGTCAACAAAATACCTTGGAGATCAATTTGATATTCACGGAGGAGGAATGGACCTAAAATTCCCACATCATGAATGTGAAATTGCTCAGGGTTGTGCCGCAACAGGTAAGAAACCCGTGAACTATTGGATGCATGCCAATATGTTGACATTGAATGGGAAGAAAATGAGTAAATCTACTGGAAATACTCTTTCACCAGCCGAATTGTTTTCAGGTGAAAATGACAAGCTAGATAAGGCTTATTCTCCCACGGTCGTAAGATTTTTCATGATGCAAGCACACTATTCAAGTGAATTGGACTTTTCATCAGATGCGATTTCAGCCGCAGAAAAAGGCTTTATGAAATTGATGTCAACTGTCGATGCCTTGAGGAATTTAAAATCAGCAAATGAATCATCAAAAGATGTCCAGGCTTATGTAGATTCCTTTTATGATGCGATGAATGATGATTTTAACTCACCGATTCTTATTGCCAATTTATTTGAAGCTTCGAAGTTTATTAATTCAGTCAAGGATGGGAAAGAAACCATTTCAGCAGCTGATTTAGAATTGCTTCAAAAGGAGTTTAATGGATTTGTATTTGATGTCTTAGGTTTAGTTAAAGAATCAGAGAATGCCAATTCGAAAATGGATGATGTCATGTCTTTATTGATGGAAATTCGCTCTGAAGCCAGAGATAAGAAAGACTGGGCGACTTCCGATTTGATTAGAGATAAACTGCAGGAAGCAGGAATTACAATAAAAGATTCAAAGGACGGGACTTCCTGGACTTTATAAAATCGAGAACATATGATTACTAAGGATACTGATAAAAAACTCTTTTTATTGGATGCATTTGCTTTGATTTACAGAGCCTATTTTGCATTCTCTAAGAACCCAAGAATTAATTCAAAAGGTCAGAATACTTCTGCAGCATTTGGGTTTACAACTGCCATGCTGGATATCATCAATAAAGAAAAACCAACGCATTTAGCTGTTGTTTTTGATGCTCCAGTGGCTACAAATCGTGAGTTGGAATATTCAGACTATAAAGCCAATCGCGAAGAGATGCCGGAGGATATCCGAAGCATGTTGGATCCGATCAAAGAAATTATTTCTGCTTTCAATATACCTATTCTTCTTAGAGAAGGATTTGAAGCTGATGACGTGATTGGTACGCTTGCAAAAAGAGCAGAAGTTAACGGGTTTACAACTTATATGATGACACCCGATAAGGATTTTGGTCAGTTGGTATCCGAAAACATATTCATGTATAAGCCTGGAAGATTCGGAAAAGGACCCGAAATTTTAGGTATTCCAGAAGTTTGTGAAAAGTTTGAAGTGGATCATCCTTTGAAAGTAATAGACATACTTGGTTTATGGGGAGATTCAGTTGATAATATTCCAGGAATTCCAGGAATTGGAGAGAAAACTTCAAAAAAGTTAATCGCTCAATATGGTTCGGTTGAAGGATTAATCGAACATGCAGATGAACTCAAAGGAAAGCAAAAAGAAAATGTAATTAATTTTGCGGAGCAAGGTCTGCTCTCAAAGAAATTGGCAACGATTATTACAGATGTGGATGTCGAATTTGATGAAGTTTCACTGAGATTAGATGAGCCAGATGAAGAAAAAGTAAAAGCGATTTTCACTGAACTGGAATTTCGAAATCTTTCAAAAAGAGTATTAGGTGAAGAAATTGTTGTTCCTACAAAAAAGGTTAGTTCGAATCCGACGGCGCAATTAGACATGTTTGCAAATCCCGAAGCCGCCTTAGTTCCGGAAACTGAAAATGGAGAAGTCGCTTCTTTTGACAAATCCAAAAAGGAGTATAAACTAGTGCAGTCTGAAGCTGATATTCAAGCATTAGTTGAAACCTTGATTAAGGCAGGTACTATTTGTTTTGATACGGAAACAACAAGTATTGAATCTTTGGAAGCGAAATTGGTTGGGATTGCTTTTGCAACGAAAAAGGACCAAGCATTTTATGTCCCCACACCTCATGAAGATCATGATAAAACGAAATCAATTTTGGATCGATTCACAGTAATTTTTGAAGATGAATCCAAGGAATTGATAGCGCATAATGCCAAATACGACATCAAGGTTTTAATGAACTATGGAGTGCAGATAAAAGCCAAGATCTGGGACACCATGGTTGCTCATTATTTGATTCAACCAGAATCCAAGCATTCGATGGATTATTTGTCTGAGCTCTATTTGAATTATAAACCCATTAGCATTGAAACGCTTATAGGAAAGAAGGGTAAGAACCAAAAGTCGATGGGGGATTTACCGGCGGAAGAGGTCTATGAATATGCCTGTGAGGATGCGGACATTACTTTACAATTGAAAGAAATATTTCATCCAGAAATTGAGAAAGAGCATTTAAAGAATCTATTTTACAATATTGAGGTTCCATTGATTCAGGTATTAGCCAAAATGGAGGTAGCGGGAATCAATTTAGATACGGAATTTTTGAATCAATATTCGGTTCAATTAGATAAAGACTTAAAAGAATTACATGCAGCCATTATCGAAATGGCTGGAGAAGAGTTTAATGTAGACTCACCGAAACAACTGGGTGTTGTTTTGTTCGATAATATGAAAATTACCGACAAAGCAAAAAAGACCAAAACAGGTCAATATTCGACTTCAGAGGATGTCTTGAGTAAATTGGAAAATGCGCATCCCATTGTACCAAAGATTCTTTCTTATAGAAAATTGAAAAAATTAAAATCCACTTATGTTGATGCCTTACCTGAATTAGTTCTTGCTGATGGAAGAATTCACACGCATTATATGCAGACGGTTACAGCTACAGGAAGATTGTCATCCAACAATCCCAACCTTCAAAACATCCCGATTCGTTCAGAAGAAGGTAGAGAAATCAGAAAAGCTTTTATTCCGAAAGATGAGAATTATACTTTAATGGCTTCAGATTACTCTCAAATTGAACTGAGGATTATTGCAGCTCTCAGTGGGGATGAAAACATGATCGAGGCGTTTAGATCTGGTCATGATATTCATTCAGCCACAGCTGCAAAAGTTTTTGGCGTAGCCATGGATGAAGTCTCAAGAGAAGATCGATCAAAAGCAAAAGCCGTGAACTTTGGAATTGTTTATGGCCAGTCTGCTTTTGGTTTGGCACAGCAGCTAGGAATAAAAAGGGGTGAGGCTAAAGAGATCATAGATTCCTATTATGCCCAATATCCTAAGATCAAGGAGTTCATGCATAATTATGTAGAATACGCCAAGGAAAAGGGATATGTTGAAACGATAATGAAAAGAAGGCGATATCTCAAAGATATTAATTCGGCCAATGCTGTGGTCAGAGGTTTTGCTGAAAGAAACGCGATTAATGCGCCTATTCAAGGATCAGCAGCAGATATCATTAAAATTGCCATGATCAAAGTCCAAGATGCCTTAGAAAAAGCCAATCTAAAATCTAAAATGTTACTTCAAGTACACGATGAATTGGTATTTGATGTCCATAAAGATGAAGTTGATCAGATGAAGACGTTGGTAAAAGAGCATATGGAATCCGCGGTTGAAATGGTTGTGCCAATGGAAACGGAAATGGAAACTGGAGCAAACTGGCTAGATGCACATTAGGTTAATGCTGAATTAAATTATTCTCGAATTACGAACCGAGCGATAGCGAGCTGCGCCACCGCTAAAGCTTTAGCGCACGCTGTCATCGACCGACAGGGAGATAATTACGAATTACGATAACTTGCGATTTTCCGTAATAATTTCTGCTTTTTTGGCGTTAGATTTATATCGTGAGATGGATTGTTTACATATTGATATTCTTTGCTTCATTTGAGTTAGTCGCTTCAACTGAGATTCTCGGTTTTGGCTCCAATCCAGGAAATTTGAGAATGTACATTCATGTTCCTTCCAATTTGGTCAATAGTCGGGAAAAAGTTCCAATTGTTTTGGCTTTACATGGTTGTTCTCAAACAGCAAAAATAGTGGAGAAACAATCTGGTTGGAGTGATTTGGCTGATAAATACGGTTTCATTGTGGTTTATCCCGAGCAAAAAAAGACCAACAATCCCATGGGGTGTTTTCGTTGGTATGACTATGATGAAAAGGAAACCGAAGAAGTAGAATCTGTTTATCAAATGCTTCAGTTTACCAAAAGGAATTACAATATTGATAACTCTAGAGTTTTTATTTATGGTTTGTCGGCAGGAGCGGTTATGACCATACATATGTTAATCCACCATCCGGAAGAATTTAATTCGGCTGCTTCTTTGGCGGGGGGACCTTACAAAATTGGAGAAAATGGTCTAGCGACTATGCAAGAACTCGTGTTTATGGATGATCATACTCCTGAGCATTGGGCAAAAACAGTAGCTCATCTCGATACGATGAGCAATTTTCCTAAATTGATTTTGGGACATGGAAAAAAGGATCCACTTGTCAACATTCAAAACTCCTTCGAGATTATAGATCAGTTCTCGAACATCTACAAAATGGATACGAAGGAAGACTCATTAATCTTAAATTATGCATCAAATCCCTTAATTGAAAAAAGAATCTATCGCAACCCAAAAGGAGAAGATTGTATTCAGTTTTATATGATCGCTAATACGGGTCATGCACTTCCCGTAGATCCAGGTCCAGCGGATGATCAAGGAGGGAAAACAGGTCTTTTTGCTGTGGATCGAGATTTTTTTTCAACCTATTATATTGCTAAGGATTTTGGCTTAATACCGGACTAGCTAACACAATCGTGTTTCCACCGAAACTTTAAAACCGTTTTCAGTTAATACATTGTAACGGGAAAGTAAGGTTTCAATATCCGTGTTTTCTTGAATCATCAAGGAGGTATTTTCATTTTGTATTTTGAGATCATCCCAGTGGTGATCAACTTTTGGCTCTTGGACAAATTCAAGGTATTCTTTCAGATAATTAATTCCCTCATTGTCTGAAAGAACAAGATTCTCTGGGGTGAAAGAAGCAAAAACATCGACCGTAAGTCTTGCCCGTGTAATCAAAACATTTAAGCGATTATGCCCTCCATTTTTACTCAAAGGACCAAAATTCATTCTTAGTTTTCCTTCTTTGTCAGGACCATAACCAATGGATATGATGAGGTGGTCACATTCATCTCCTTGAAGGTTTTCCAAATTTCGAATGAATAAACTTTCATCTT
>JAUICI010000189.1 GCA_030427935.1 Bacteroidia bacterium
ATCGTGTGAAAGAAGCAATAGATTCGGGTTATAATTATACCATGGCACGAATGGATTCAATCAAAATGATCTTGGGGAAAGAAAACTTTGAGGAAAATCAAGTTGAGAAGAGAGCGATCTATGCTTCAAAATTTCAAAAGAAAAAGATTAAAAGCGTTCTCGTATCCGGCTTAAAACCTGGACAAGCCAAATATGTGCAGAAAAAACTTCTCAATATGAAGAAAAAAGAGACCATTGATTTTGAGAAGTTTCGAGCACGGTATTTCAGATTGTTTGCCGATCGTCAAATCCGCTTTTTATATCCGACAATGGTCGAATTGGACTCAGGCTATCAAGTTCGGATAGATGTAAGAAAAGAAAAGGATTTTGCCGTTGAAGTTGGAGGACATATTGCTACTCGACCAATCAGTACCGGGTTCCTGTCCTTTACATATCAGAACCTAAGTAGTTTTTCTTTTCGAGCTTCAGCAAACGGCTATTTTGGAAAGTTTTACAATAGTGTCCACACAGAGGTTACCTTTGGATTACCTTCTCGATGGCCCATTGATATTTCTCCATATTTCACTTTGAATAGATGGGATTATTTCAATTCTTATTTCACCTTTTTCACAGAGCCCGAACCTTCATTTTTGATACAGCAAGAATTGTTTTATGGTGCTCGCTTTGAAACCCCCATTTCAAATCAATCTAAATTTCAATTATTTGCCCAAGGAGGAGGTATTGAGAGTGATTATTATCAAGGAGATTTCACACAAGTAGATACTGCTGATGTAACTAGATTCGCAAACTTTAGTCTTACCGGAAAATTCGAATTTAACACATTGAACCGGAAACAATTTTCTAGTTCTGGCCATCACATCTCCTTAGAAGGACGTTGGGTTATTGGTAATGAAGAGTGGTACCCAGGCTCTACTGCATTAACAGATTCTAACTTAATCAAAAAACACAGTTGGTTCATGGCAAGACTTAAGTACGAAGGCTACCTTGTTCAAAAAGGACCTTATAGACTAGGTTTGCATGGAGAAGCCGTTTGGTCGACCCAATCTTTTTTCACGAATTACACCTCCACGATATTGAATACACCGGCATACGAGCCTATACCTGACATGAAGACCTTTTTCCTTGAAAACTACAGGGCATATCAATATGCAGCGGTTGGTTTAATCAATGTTTTCACCATAAAGGATATTGTTGATTTCAGATTGGAAGGGTATTATTTTCAACCTATTCGAAAATTGGTCAAAAACGAATTTAATGAAACGGGTTACAACGGTTTATTCGTTAACCGATATTGGATTGCATCTGCATCTGTAATCTACCATAGTCCTATTGGTCCATTGCGACTAACAGGTGCCTACATGGATGGAAAAGAACCCAGTCCTTGGAATATACAGGTGAGTTATGGATTTGTTTTATTCAACAAAAAAGCAATTCATTAAAATTATATTTTTGCACAAAAATTATTAGCATGGGAGTAATTATCAGTGGAATTCAACAAATGGGAATTGGCGTTCCAAACGTAGAAGAGATTTGGAAATGGTACCGATTAAATTTTGGTATCAATGTGAAGGTGTTTGAAGATGAAGCCGAAGCTCCATTAATGACTAGATACACTGGCGATGTCGTTCAAAACAGAACAGCAACTCTTGCACTATCATTAGATGGTGGAGGTGGATTTGAAATCTGGCAATACAAATCTAGAAATACTGAAAAAGCAGACTTTAATATTCAGTTGGGCGACAAGGGACTTTATGCTTGTAGAATTAAATCCCGAGATGTTGAAAAATCCTTTGAGTTTCACAAGAAGAATGGTGTAAAAATTTTGGGTGAACTGGGAACCACTCCAGCTGGTAAAAAACATTATTTCGTAGAAGATCCCAATGGCAATATTTTCAATATTGTCGATTCCAGAGATTGGTTTGCCAATACCAAATACCCTTCTGCTACGGGAGGATCCGGTGGATGTATGATAGGAGTTTCTGACATGGACAAATCGATTGCCTTTTACAAAGACATTTTAGAATACGATACAGTTGAATACGATGAAATCGGGACATTTGAAGACCTGAAAGCACTTCCAAGTGGCGATCAAAAGTTTCGAAGAGTTTTATTGAGTCAGTCGAAAGAAAGAAAAGGTCCATTTTCAAGAATGTTAGGTAGATCCAAAGTGGAGTTAATTCAGGCCATGGACAGACAAGCAAGAACTATTTTTGAGAATCGTTTTTGGGGCGACTGGGGATTCATTCACTTGTGTTATGATATTCAAGGAATGGAAGAGCTTAAAGCAAAATGTGAATCAAAAGGTTTCCCTTTTACGGTTGATAGTGGCGACACCTTTGACATGGGAGATGCTGGAGGTCGTTTTAGTTACGTTGAAGATCCTGATGGTGCTTGGATTGAATTTGTGGAAACACACAAATTACCTTTATTGAAAAAGCCAAGATGGTCGATCAATTTAAAGAAAAGAGACCCACAAAAGCCGCTTCCTAACTGGATTTTAAAGGCGATGCGTTTCAATCGTGTCAAATAATGATTAAAGTGATTTCTCTTTTGATTCAAGGGGAAATTAAATTCAGAAAATATTGCTTACTTTTGCCCTTATGGTTATGAAAAAGATGACATCGAAACTAAGCGCACTCCTTTTTGGATCAGTTCTTTTGTTTCAATCTTGCAATACGGAAATTCAGTTGACTGGAGATTTCACTCCTGAACCGATTATTTTTGGGGTTTTAGACCAGAATGATTCCATCCATTATGTTAAGATCAACAGAACCTTTTCAGGAAATGGGAACCCTTCTGCATCAGGAATGATTGCCGATTCCTCTTATTGGGATCAAGTTGATGCTTATGTTTATGAAATCGAGCAAACTTCTTTGGTTGCAGCCGACACCTTGAGAGTTTGGCAATTGCATGATACCATCGTAGACAATAAAGATACAAATGGTGTGTTTTTTGCTCCGACTCAAAAATTGTATTATTTCATAGCTGGACCAAATGGAGCGAATCGTTTAAAGGACGACCCAAATCACAAATATGTTTTCAAGGCAGTATTGAACGAAGGAGATTACACAGCTGAAAGTATTGCGGAATTGGTTCGAACAGATTATTCTGGACAGTCGAATAATGTTAGAATCACAAGTCCAACTTCCACGCAAGACTGGAATTTCGCTTCTTACCCTGGAGGAAACTTGGATTATAAAACTGAAGTTATGCAATGGCATGTTGGGAATGCCGACCTGTTTAATGTGAAGTTTATCTTGTTGTATGATGAATACCAAGGAGCCACTTTTGAATCGAAAGAATTGGTTTGGGATTTGGGAGAGTATATAACGGAAGACATTAACGGATCAACTTATAATATTACACTTCAGGGTGAAACTTTTTACCAATTTGTTGGAAACAATATCGATGATGATCCTGCAGTTACAAAAAGACAGTTTACAGGAGTTCGAGTTGAAATTGTTGCTGGTTCGGAAGAGCTTTATAAGTACATTCAGGTTTCATCACCTAGCACTTCTTTGAGTCAATCTCAACCAACATATTCCAATATTGAGGGTGCTACAGGATTATGGGCATCAAGATCTACAATCATGCAGTACAAACCAGCTTACAATCCTGCTTCAGCGAGCTTAAGAGCCTTGTCGAAATCAAGTTTAAGAGCGCTATGCGAGGGAAGCCAATACACGAACACGCTTAAGTTCTGTTCTGGACATCCTGCTGATAATACTGAAATTTGGTATTGCCCTTAAAATGATTCACTTTGTCTGAAAGAGTCACTCTTTTCGTCGATGTCATTTTACCTCTGAGTTTAGATCAGAAATTTACTTATCGTGTTCCGCATGAACTCAATCCGCAAATCCAAATGGGGATTCGTGTTGTGGTTCCTCTTGGCAAAACAAAAATGTATACAGGAGTTGTTGTTTCTGTATCGGAACAAGCACCAACAGAATACCAAGCCAGGTATTTAGAATCTGTTCTTGATGAAAGACCTATAATTACAGGAAAACAACTAAAATTTTGGGAATGGATTTCGGCTTATTACATGGCCAATATTGGTGATGTCTTAACCGCTGCCCTGCCTTCCAATTTTAAATTGGCAAGTGAAACCAATATTGTGATTCACCCAGATTTTGATGGAGACATTGATCTATTGGATGATCGTGAGTATAAAATCGTGGAAGCTCTTCAGGTCAGAGATCGACTGGACCTAAAGGAAATCAGTGAGATTGTGGGTATTAAGACAATTCAACCCATCATTAAAAAGCTTATTGAAAAGCGCGTGATTGTTGTTGAAGAGGAAATCACCAATAAATACAAACCTAAAATGGTTTCCGCTATTCGATTTGGAGAAATGCTTCAAAACGAAGATGAAATCGAAATGCTAGTAAATGATTTTGCGGATAAGCCAGCGAAACAAAAACAATTGGAAATCTTACTTCATCTTTGTCATCGAATAGGTTTAGATAAAGAAAGAATTGAAAAAGGATTTGTGCTCAAAAGCGAACTAAGAGACCACTCTCAAAGTGCGATTAAAACCCTTGAGAAAAATGGCTTGGTGGAGATTTTTCAAAAACAAATTAGTCGTTTCGAAACCTATAAAGAGGAGATTCTCGAGAAGAAAGAACTTTCCGGGGACCAGCAAAAATCATTAGATGATATCAGAGCGATTCATTCTGAGAAAGACATTGCTTTGCTACACGGAGTTACAGGTTCTGGAAAAACGGAGATTTATGTAGAATTGATTGAGGAATATGTAAAAAAAGGTAAACAGGTCTTATTCCTGCTTCCTGAAATTGCGTTAACCGCTCAACTGATCAAGCGACTTCAATTTTATTTTGGAGACTTGGTAGGTGTTTACCATTCAAAATTCAATCAGAATGAAAGAGTGGAAATATGGAATTCAGTCATCCAGAATAACCCCAATTCCTATCGAATTATTTTAGGTGCAAGAAGCTCCATCTTTTTACCCTATCAGGATTTGGGCTTAATAATTGTGGATGAGGAACATGAGAATTCCTACAAGCAAATCGACCCATCTCCAAGATATAATGCACGAGACACAGCCATTGTTTTAGCCAAGCAATTTAAGGCAAAGATTGTTTTAGGAAGTGCAACCCCTTCGATTGAATCTTATTATCTAGCAAAAAACGAAGTATTCGGTTTGGTTGAATTGGATAAAAGATACGGTGGACTGAAATTACCCGAAATTCTATGTGCCGACGTTCGCAAAGAAAGGGCAAAAGGCACCATGCAATCCCATTTCTCTAAATTTTTATTGGATCACATCAAAGAAGCCTTGGAGAATAAGGAGCAAGTCATTTTATTTCAAAACCGAAGAGGCTATACCACTTTCTGGCTTTGTCAGACCTGCGGTTGGTCGCCCATGTGTGTCAATTGTGATGTTACCATGACCTACCACAAATACAAGAACATACTGAATTGCCATTATTGTGGTCACACGCAAAAACCAACTGCAAAATGTCCGAAATGCAGTTCCGAAGATCTTAAAATGAGTGGGGCTGGAACAGAGAAAATCGAGGACGACTTGCAAGCGATCTTCAAAGAAGCCAAAATCAAAAGGATGGATTTGGACACTACCAGATCAAAAAATGCCTATGATACGATCATAACGGATTTTGAAAATCGAGAAATTGATATCCTAATCGGGACTCAGATGGTGACGAAAGGATTGGATTTTGACAATGTGAGTCTTGTCGGGATTATTGACGCTGATACTATGTTGCGATTCCCAGATTTCAGAGCTTTTGAGCGCTCCTATCAGTTGATGAGTCAGGTTAGCGGAAGATCAGGAAGAAAAGGGAAAAGAGGGAAAGTGGTTATTCAGACGCAAGATCCTGATCAGTGGATTATTCAGAAAGTCATTGCACACGATTTTAAGGGCATGTATCGACAGGAAATCTTAGAAAGAAAAAACTTCAACTACCCACCATTTTTTCGGATGATTGAGATTCAGGTTCGACACAAGCAATATGAAATTATCGAAGTGAAGGCTCAGGAAATTGCGAATGAATTAACCAAAGTATTTGGCAATCGAGTTTTAGGCCCAGAATTCGCTTT
>JAUICI010000190.1 GCA_030427935.1 Bacteroidia bacterium
TAACCCTGTGACTTCAGTCCAGGGTAAGGAGAGGAGGGTAATTAAGAATGAAAAATTAAAAATGAAAAATGAAAAATTGGGGGAGGGTGGAGGGGTTGAATGGTTAAGAGGTGCAGGGGTTGTTGATAGGAGTAGAAGTGCTCGTTATTAGGTTTCAACCTATTGAAGAATTCCGTTGGACCTCTGCTCGACAATGGAGGTAAAAGAAATTATTGGAGTCTCAGCAAACTCTAAAAAACGAGTGCTATCAAAACTCGGAATTCCTTAACCCTGTGACTTCAGTCCAGGGTAAGGAGAGGAGGGTAATTAAGAATTAAAAATTGGAAGGAGGTTGAGATGTGATAGGGTTGAGTGGTGGAATTGGCCGCATTGATAAATAGTTTGCTTCTCCAGATTGGGATTGCGGCCGATGGAGCAAGACTGAGCGATTGTGAAGCGTAGCGAAACAATCAGTCGAAGGGTAGTGGGTTAATTAAATAATATTTGTTTGGGTTTTAACGCAAAGGCGCTAAGAAGTCGCAGTGGACGCGGAGAGGTATTGGTTGAACAGTCAAGTTGTGAAGAGGTGAAAGGTTTTAAAAAAACTGTTCTAAAATTTCCATAAACACAACTATCGGAATGGGGCTGGCTGTAAAGATCAGAATCAAGTTCAATTTGTTAAAGTTCTTTTTGGTGATCGCAAATATCAAATGAAATAAAGCGATCAAAGAAGTTCCAAAAAACAAAGCTGCAACAACCAATCCATAACCCAAGCCGCTGCTTGGATGATCGACATCAGCCATAAATAAAACAACTACAATTGCAGCATAAAATATCAGATTATGTAGGATTAATATTTTTCTAAAGGTGCTCATTTTTTTCTCGCTATACGCTTTGCTCGATCCGATCTCAATTTCATGTAGGCGTATTTTAGTTTCTTATAGCCTTCATAATCCGATTGATTACCATGGTAGATTGTTGCTTGAATTTTCTTTCCAAATGGTGTTTTTTTGTGGAATTCAATTTCGATAGCGACATGTTCAGGTGAATTATCATCATACTGATATTTCGAAGGCGTAACGCCTTGCAAGGATTCAAAAGATTTGATTTCGCTTACTTCAAATTCTAGAGTTCTTTTTTTTCGACTAACTAGAAATGTCCCATTTTCATCATTCCAACTAACTCTCACCGAGTCCTCCTTTTGAAACAATGCAACGGTACCAATAATAAAAGAGAATACCGCAAAGTTTATCCAGCTTCCATCATTAATATAGTTACCGTAAATCATTGAAGAAAGTCCAACAGAAAAAGCAATTATAGCCACCTTTCTGGGGAAGGGTATGCCTTTTAAATACTTAATTCCTTGCTTTATTCTTTTAAACGATATATTCATAAAAGATTGGCCATAAAATCAAAAAGTCAAAAAGTCAAAAAGTCAAACAGTCCAAATATCCAAAAGTCCAAAAATCAAATAAAAATCACATCCACCCTGCGGTTCTGCGCTTTTCCTTCATCCGTTGCATTGGTTTTGATCGGTTGGGTTTCGCCTTTGTATTCGATTTCGATTCGGTCTTCTCGAAGTCCTTTTTGAGTGAGGAAAAGTTTGATGGCTTCCGCTCTTCTTTTGGATAGGCCGATATTGTATTCGTTGGAGCCTACGGCGTCGGTGTGACCAATAATTTTGATTCTAAGGTCGGAATGACTTTGAACGATGTCGACCAATTCCGTTAAGTATTTGTGGTATTCCGGCTTTACTATTGAGCTATCGTGATCGAAGTTTACTGGTTCAAAAATGAAATTCTTCATCTTCTTTTCCATGAGTTCGGGGGCAGGTCGGCCTCTTTTTAAATCGGATAAGAATTTATTGCGCCATTTTTTATCTAAAAGAGAAGAGTCGGTTTGAGAGATTACCTTTTCCTTAGATCTATAAAGAATCATGTCACCCTTAGTAAACTTACATTCATTCGAACTGTATTTTCCTTTGAGATAAGCTGTTTTTTCTTCGTATTGGAGTTCGTATTGACACAAACACCATTCAGATTTAAACTGATTTTTCTGCTTGATTATTTGAACATCCCGGAACTTTAAAACACCCTTTTTCAAGGTGCCGTAGATCTTTTTGTAAGCATAGAAATCTTGGGCTACGGATTCGATTCTCGCAAAACCTTCAATTTCCTCACCCTTAATTTGAATATCCAAATAGAGTAAGTTCGAATTCTTGTATTCCGAAGATTGCACGGTCATCAAACCTTGCCATATCCCATTGAATTCTTGTGCATTAGAAATAACGCAGGTAAATAGGAAAAGAGACAGTATGAATAATCGACTCATCATTTCTTAGAATATACGGTTTTCAATCTAATCTGATACAAGAATGTTACCAAATTTTTGGAATGATCGCTTTTCTTTCTTTTGGGTAATTTTCAAATTTTTTCAAATACCATTTGTGATGGTCAATACCTCTTGGAATCAAATTGGCTGCGGTCCAAATTGCAAAAGAAGCCGTTGGAACCGACCAGCTCATGATCGCATAACCCGTCCATTCAATGATCTCTCCAAAAAGATTAGGTGAGCTTACATATTTAAATAATCCGCCATGAGGGATTTTATAACCTGTTTCCCCAGGCTTTCTTAGGTTTAATAAAATATTATCGGAACTAATGTTAATGTAAGCTCCAACTGCGAAGAATAATAGTCCAACTAAAAACCTTGGATCCATGCCCCAGTCTTCTGGATATACTGCAAAATTACCTAAGAAATAACCGTTGATTGGACCATTCATCAAATTGAAAAACATGGCTGAAAATACAATGATAATCGGCATTTGTTTTCCGGAGGTTTTGGTTCTCAAAGGCCATATAAAAGTTCGATTCATATAGTGCGCTAGGTATAATGCCATGAAAAACCAATTGAAAAAGCCTTTTTCCCCTGTTCCAGTCATGAAAAAATAAATACACAAGGCAGGGGAAGGAATCTCCATGATGATCCAACCCAATTTATTTGGGATCATCGGTCCAATTTTTTTGGTGTGTCTACCATAAGGAGGTGTGATCATCAAAGCCAATGGAAATACAACAACGGCCAATCCAATCCAAATATATACAATGGTGTAAAAGGTGTCCTGCGAAATATTCATGCGTAATTTTTTGCTCAAATATAAGTATTCTAATATTCAATGGCTTTCGATGACAATAAAATGCATTGCAATGTAAATGAGGGTCGAAATACTCGAAAAAAAATTAGGGTTAGTTATCAGTATGTCAGCAAGTTACTCATTCTAATGGTGGTTTTAGAAGTTATATTATTTTGTTAAATAAGTCACTATTAGTTAATGAGATAGCCCACCATTCGGCTTTTTTCTCGTTAAATTTGTTAGAATCCTGATTGAGTTTGCAACTCATATACGTTGTTATGAAAAATTTCTTACGAATACCCTTTTGGGCAGCTGTTTGCCTGATTTCTTCCTTGGGTTTCTCCCAATGTCCTACTGTTGTCGAAACAATTACAGACGAATCTTGTATCGGAGCCTGCGATGGTGAAATTCAAATTGATATTTCTGCAGGAACTGGTCCCTACACGGTTCAATGGTTTGATGGTGGAGGTGTTTCACTAGGAATCATCGGAGGTGTAGTTTCGACTGAAACGATTACAGGCTTGTGTGCCGGTAATTATTCTGTTGATGTTTCGAGTGCAGGTACGGCGGTATCGGTTTGGACAGAAGATTTTGAATCAGGAATGAATGGTTGGACTTTAAACGTCCCTACTGGAGTAAATGGAGCAGATAACAACTACTTTGAAATAGATGATGACGAGGCTGGGATGCCAGCTGGGCAATGTGGTACAGCAGGAAATGGAAATGAATCTTTGCACATTACAAGTGTGTTCAATCCGGCCGGTGGGGCGGCTTATGATGCCGGTGGACTTTGTGGTATCTTGTTTTGTCCGGAAGCCAATGTTAGAGCCGAATCTCCTTTAATTTCAACAGTTGGTTTTACGAGTTTGACGCTGACATTCGATTTTATTAGTAATGGTGAAGGTCTAAATGATAATGCTTCCTTGTGGTACAATGACGGGGGAGGTTGGACTCTTTTGGATCCTTCTATGAAATCAAATATGTGTGCGCTTCAGGGTGAGTGGACGGCTTATTCAATTGCACTTCCTGCTTCTTGTGAAAATATTGCGAATCTTCAGATTGGATTTAATTGGACAAATAACGACGATGGAGCTGGAGCAGATCCTTCCTTTGCCGTAAATGATATTGAAATCACTTCGGGTTCTGGTGGGTGTACAACTTCGGAAAATTATGTCGTAGGGACTGGAGGACCATGTGCTTGTCCAATTACAATTACAGAAACAATTACGGATGAATCTTGTCCAGGTGATTGTGATGGTGCGATTGTAATTGATATTGCCAATGGAACCGGGCCTTATGACGTAGAATGGTTTGATGGAGGAGGTGCTTCTATTGGAACTGTAAACGGAGTACTAGCCACAGATAGTATCACTGGATTATGTCCGGGAAATTATTCAGTTGAAGTTACTGAAGCCGGAGGCGGTGGAGGTGGTGGAGGTCCTGCTACTGTGTGGACTGAAGGATTTGATTCTGGGGTAAATGGATGGACTTTAAATGTACCAACTGGAGTCAATGGAGCGGATAACAACTTCTTCGAGATTGATGATGATGAAAGTGGTTTGCCAGCAGGAACTTGTGGGGCAGCAGGAATGGGAAGTCCCTCTTTACATGTTACCAGCGTTTTCTTTCCAGGTGGTGGAGCTGCTTACGATGCGGGAGGACTCTGTGGAATTCTGTTTTGTCCAGAAACAAATATGAGAGCGGAATCCCCTGCTATTTCTACTGTTGGATTTACTGGACTGACACTGAATTTCGACTTTATTGGAAATGGAGATGGCTTAAATGATAATGCATCACTTTGGTATAATGATGGAAGTGGATGGACATTATTAGATCCTTCTTTGAAATCAAATATGTGTGCACTTCAGGGAGAATGGACAGCTTATTCAGTGGCTTTGCCTGCTTCCTGCGATAATATTGCCAATCTGCAAATTGGATTTAACTGGACCAATAATGATGATGGGGTTGGCTCGGATCCATCATTTGCGGTACACGACATTGAAATCGTTTCCACAACTTCTGGTGGAGGTGGAGGAGCTGGATGTACGCAAACGGCCAACTTTACAGTAAACCCAGGTGTGGATCCAACGATAACCGCGGAAGCTTCAACAGATATTACAAACTGTACAGCTCCAGATGGGACAGTAACCATCACTGCAAATGGAGATAATTATGAATTGTTTACTTCAGCAGGTGCATCGGTAACCTCAAATGCTACGGGTTCATTTACAGGACTTGCGGCAGGTGATTATTATGTGGAAGTGAGTTTGAATGGATGTATGGTAACCTCTTCCACTTTTACTATTGCCAATGCCGCAGCACCAGCAGCGCCAAATGCTTTAGCGGATGCAACTTATTGTGTGGGTGATCCAATGGCAGATCTTACAGTAAGTGGAACTGGAGGAACATTTAATTGGTATTCAGATCCAGGTTTAACAACCAATATTGGAACTGGAGGAACATTAACACCAGGAACAACTCAAGGAGCAACAACTTATTATGTAACAGAAACAGTTGCAGGTTGTGAATCGCCAGCGAGTACGGTGACGATTACCATCAATGTTTGTTGTGATTTAGATGTTTCTACTGTTGTTTCCGATGAAACTTGTGATGGACTAAACGACGGTTCTGTAGCCTTTACCATTAATGGTTCAGATACTTATGATGTCTTGATTGACATGAATGTGGAATTCAACGACATTACAGCTGGAGCTCAAAACTGGATAGGTCAGGCTGACGGAACTTACACAGTTCAAGTTGTGGATATCAATGATCCAGCTTGTGATACAACATTTAATATTACTATTAATCCCGGTGCACTGATAACCATAACTTCAGAGAATGTGACCGATATTACAGATTGTGTGAACCCAGACGGAACCTTTACGGTAACGGCAACGGGAGCCACATCTTATGAGCTGTACAC
>JAUICI010000012.1 GCA_030427935.1 Bacteroidia bacterium
CGCCCCCAATTTCAATCCGAAAATTCGATCTTGTGTGGTGCCTTTCGCGGAAAGAAATAAAATGGGCACATTGCTGTATTGTCTGATTTCTCTGCAGACATCATAACCACTCTTCTTTGGCAACATGACATCGAGCAAAACCAAATCGGGTTGAAAGGAATCAAACTTTTTTAGTGCTTCTTCACCATCAGTGGCAGACTCCAATGCGTATCCTTCCAGATCCAGATTCAACTGTAAAGTATCTAGAATATTCTCTTCGTCTTCGACTATAAGTATTTTACTCTTTTTCAAGATATTGACTTTGTGTTTGCAAAATTAAGAAGATTTCAGACTGAGCAAATAATTGAGTTTGTACAAATCAAAATTTCGAATATTGACTTCTTTTGAATCCAAATCTTCTAAAATAGAACGCTCTTTTTTCTGATAATATTTTTGGAAAAGTTGTTTGATTGGGAAAAACTTGAAATAAGTATAGTATTTCAATATTTTGACCTCACCGGAACCCAATTTCTTTTGATGATGCAAATCCAATAAGTTTTTCAATCCTTCTTTTGTTTTCTCAAGAAAATCCTCTTTCGTCTCCAAGCCAATATGAACTGCCGGGTTATCAATATGAATAATGGGAATTCCCTGTTTTTTTAATTCGATTCCCAACAGCGTATCCTCATGTCCATAACCTTTTAAACTTTCATCCAAACCGATATCTAGAAAGACTTTCTTGTCGATCAAAAAATTATTGGTCATAAAGGATTTATAGGGATTCTGAATTCGGACATCTGCGGAAATGATTTCGCGTTCAACCCCATACTTCCATCTCAAATAAACTTCCTGAGATGGTTCTTTTGAATCATAAGTGCGTCCACCATAGACAATGGATCCTTCTTGAAAATTCTGAATATAAGCTTTGATAAAATCCTTCTTGTCGATTCGAGAATCACAATCCAAAAAAAGTAAAGCTTCAAACTTCGATGATTGAGCAAGTAAATTCCGAATTTTCGATCGACCTTGATTCTCTTGAAACTCCTTGTAAATGATCTTTTCCGAAACCAATGAGGCATTTTGAAACTTTTCTTTACTTCCATCCTCAAACAAAAGAATTTCAAAATCTTTTAAATCATGTGCAGCTTCACATTGAGCTTTCAACTCGCGAACTAGCTCTTCAACATTAAAATTAAAAATGGGAATCAGGATGCTAATCTTCATCCTTTATAATGGGTTGAAATGGGTTAAATGTGTTGATGGTCTCCAATTCTAAGATTTCAGAATCTTTTACTTGAACTACTCGAGAAGGGAATTTTTCCATCAAACTTAAATCATGGGTGGCCATCAAAATAGCAGTTCCTTGCTTCGAAATCCCCATTAAGACTTTCATGATTTCTCTGGATGTTTCAGGATCTAAGTTACCTGTTGGCTCATCAGCCAAAATCAAATCTGGAGAATTAATTAAAGCCCTTGCAATTACCACTCTTTGCTGTTCTCCACCTGACAATTCAAAAGGCATTTTATAACCCTTATTTTCCAATCCAACGAGGTTCAAAACCTCATCTGCCTTTTTTTGCATCTCGGCTTTGTTCTTCCAACCTGTGGATTTCATCACGAAAAACAAGTTCTTATATACATTACGATCCGTCAATAATTGAAAGTCCTGAAATACAATTCCAATCTTCCTTCTTAATTGCGGGATATCTTTTCTCTTCAGCTTAGTGATATCGTAACCAACAACGGAGCCCTCACCTTCCTTCAAAGGTAATTCACCATATAAAGTTTTGAGCAAAGAAGACTTTCCAGTTCCCGTTTTACCAATGAGATAGACAAACTCACCTTTCTCCACATGCATTTCTACTTCTTTAAGAATCAATGCATCCTTTTGATAAATTTTTGCCTTGGAAATTTTAAATACCGACTCTGCCATAATTCACAATATCTAACGTAAAGATGCAAAAATTATGCGAATTGAAGTCTTGTATTTCTACACAATAATCTTAACACAACCGCGTTTAAAACTTTTAACATCCCTAGTGTTTTTACCCTAGTTTCATTTCTAATTTTACATGATTATGACGATGGTAAAAAGACTTATTACATCTTGTTTTTTGCTGTTTACTGTAGCAACATTCGCCCAACCATCCAATTGGGCTGAAGGCAAATACAGTAAGTATTACATTGCTGAAGATCTTTTCGAAAAAGAGAAATTTGCGGCAAGTCAAAACGAATATGGTGAATTCATCAAAGAAATCGCGGATCCAAATGATCCTTTTGTGATTAAAGCACGGTATTATCAGACCATCTGTGCTTTAAATCTATTCAATAATAACTGCGTTAAACTGGTTGAACGTTTCTTTCAGGATTATCCGGAAAACATTTATCGGGAAGATCTTTACTTCCGAGTTGGAAACTATTTCTTTCAAAAGAAAAAATACAAAGAAGCCCTACTTTGGTTTAATAAGCTGAACAAATTTCAAGTCAATTCCATCGACCAAAATGAATACCATTTCAAGATGGGTTATGCCTATTTCAATCTAGGTGAATACAAAGAAGCTCGAAATCATTTTTACGAAGTCAAAGACAAGGAGTCGAATTATGCAGCTCCTGCACAATATTATTTCTCTCACATTGCCTATTACAATAAAGATTATCAGCAAGCTCTTGAAGGATTTAAAAAACTAAAGGAAGATCCAGGGTTTGCCAAAGTGGTTCCTTATTACATTACACAAATCCTTTATTTACAAGGGAAATATGAAGAATTGGTAGATTATGCTCCCGGCCTATTGGACACAGGAAAAGTGAAAAGATCAGCCGAAATCTCCCACTTGATCGGGGATGCATACTACCGTATTGAGAAATATGACGAAGCTGTTCATTATCTGGAAGAATACCACAATAATGCCGCTACAACAAGAGAGGATGATTACCAATTAGGTTATGCCTACTTTAAAAGCGGTGATTATAAAAATGCCATTAAAATGTTCAACCAAATCACTGGTGAAGATGATCTTTTGGCTCAAACAGCTTTTTATCAAGCAGGGGAAGCCTATTTAAAACTAGAAGATAACAATGGAGCTAGAGCAGCATTCGAATCAGCTAGTTTTCTAAATTTTGATCAGAATATTAAAGAAGATGCCCTCTATAATTATGCAATTCTTTCTTACAAATTGGACTACAATCCATACGACGAAGCCATTGAAGCACTCAATCTCTATCTAGAGAGATATCCGAATTCTAAAAGAAAAAAAGATGTGTATCAATACTTGGTTAATGTATACACTACAACTAAAAACTATAAGGCAGCACTTGAAAATCTAGAAAAATTTGAATCCGAATTGGATGTCAAACTACAAACAGCATATCAAATCGTGGCTTACAATCGCGGTATTCAATTGTATCAGGATGGAAAATACCTCCCAGCAATCAAGACTTTAGATAAAGTAAAAAAATATCCGCTTGATTTAAGTCTGAATGCGCAATCAAAATATTGGTCAGCTGAAGCCTTCTATCGCATGAAGGAATATGAAAATGCCATTATCGCTTTCAAGGAATTTATTGCGGAACCTGGAGCTAGAAGCTTGCCAACTTATAATATCGCGAATTACAATATCGGTTATTGCTATTTCGATATGAAAAACTACGAGAGCGCCGTAAACTACTTCACGATATTTACTAATGATTCAAAAGAGCCGGACATTCTTAAAAAATCAGATGCTTATGTAAAAATAGGTGATTGCTATTATGTGAATCGAAAAGATGATTTGGCAATTTTGGCCTACAAAAAAGCACTTGGTCATGGTGGTTTCAATACGTTCAATGATTACGCTTTATATCAGATCGCTATTTGTCAAGGTTTGGAAGGTCAGCACAGAGAAAGCATTAAAACTTTATTAGAACTGGTAAACAATAACAAGCCTTCGCAATACAGTGTTCGAGCCTTAGATGAAATTGGAAAAACATACATCAAAATCTCTGAGTTCGATAATGCGATTAAGTATTTCGACATGGTATTGAAAGACCATCCAAGTGACCCTATTGCTCAAGACGCGGTTTTCCACAAAGCAATTGCATACAACCTTCAAAAGAAATACGAGCAAGCTGAAGGTTTATTACTTCAGATTTTAGTTGAACAAAAAGAAAATAAAGCGCGAGGACAAGAGTGTGTGAAAATCTTAATTGATATTTATACGCAAACGGGTCGACCAGAAAAAGTGGAACCTCTTCTCGCTAAATATCCTTATGTCAACTTTGATGAAGCCGCTAAAGACGATCTGCATTATAGAGCAGCATATGATCAGTATTTAAAAGAAGATTATGATGCAGCATCAACTGCTTTCGAAAAATACTTGAGCATGTTTGCAGCTCCGATTGATGAAATCAATGCTTTGTATTATGCAGGTGATTGTCATTATCGAAAGAAAAACTATGACAAAGCCTTACCGCATTATGAAAAGCTTTTAGAAAAGCAGGATTTTACTACGATAACGGAAGTTGCGGCTTATCGAGCAAGTTGGATTTTGTATGAAGCAAAAGAATATGAACGCGCAATTAAGGCCTATTCAAGACTTGAAAAAGTAGCCCAGCAACCTGAAAATTTATCTGCAGCTCTTATCGGTCAAATGCGATGTTCTTTTATTACTGGCGATTATCAAATGGCCCACAATTATGGTGAGAAAGTTCTTTCTGAAAAGCCTCAAGGAGATGTGAAGTTAGAGGCCAATTATTCGGCTGGTGTTGGTGGATATAAAATTGGTTTAACCGACGAAGTACTGGAATATTTAGAATACACTTATGATCATTCTGAAGGAAAATGGGGTGCTGAAGCGATGTATTACCACGCAGAAATTCTGTACAAAAAGAATGAATACGATGCTTCTCAGAAGATGATCAAGAAGTTAGTGAAACAAAAACCTTCCTACAGATACTGGATGGCCAAAGGATTTATTCTTCTTGCAAGAAACCTAGTAGCTCAAGATGATTTATTCCAAGCTGAAGCTACTTTAAATTCAGTATTAAATAATTACGATAATGAAGAAGATGGTGTGCGTTCTGAAGCACAAGAATTACTCAATGAGATTCTTCAACTAAAAAACAAATCGAAACAAATTGAGCCTCAAAAGGCACCAATAATCGAAGTAGAAACGGATGAAAATAACGAGGAAGGAGGGCAAAATGATGAATAAACTGCTTTTAATTGCTCTTGTGTGTGTTTCCTTTACAGCTTATGGTCAAAAAGACACAACTTGGATAGTAGATTATGAAATGCTCCGAACAGTAAATGCGACTCAAAGATTGAATGAGATGTCGAAAACAAGAGACACCATAATTCCAATTCCAAAAATCGATTATCCTTTGATCTCGGTTCGAAGAGAAACTTCTTTTGAATTGCAAAATATTGAGCCTGCAAAAATCAAATTGTTTCAAAAGAACCCTCAGTTATACAAGCATTATCTGAAAATGGGAATTGGATCCTATATAACTCCCTTGGTTCAATATAATTTCAATTCAGGCAGAAGTCGCAAAACAAATTGGGGTGTGAATGTAGATCATTTATCCTCCTGGTTAAATATGAAAGGTTGGGCTCCGAGTCAGTTCGACAAAACCGGAGCGCGTTTGTATGGGACTTTACATGAAAGAAAATACCAATTAACCGGGTCCTTGGACTTCTACAATCACGGTTTCCATTATTACGGAATTCCTGATGAAAATATTTCTAAAGATTCCATTAATGGTCGATTCAATAATATTGATGTGAATGCGGAATGGAGAACGGCCAATCAAGATAGTGCGAAACACAATTTTAAAGTGGGAATTCAGTACTTCAATTTCTTCACATTTAAAAGGAAAGGTGACACGCTTGCGAAAAGAAATGTTAGAGAAAATTTCGCTGGGTTGTATACCGGATACTGGTATAAATTAAAAACGGAAACGTTCGGAGTTGATTTGGATGCACGGTACGACAACTACAAATTTGGGGATGCTGACACCCTCATGCAACCGGACAGCATCATGGGAAGAAACAACCATAATGCCATCATCAACTTCAAGCCTTATGTCATTTCAAGAGGTAAAAAATACTATGTAAAAGTAGGAGTGGATATAAGTTTTGACATCCGAAACAAATTGAAATTCGACATCTTCCCTAATGTGGAGTTTGCTTATTCCATGATCAACAATACATTCACGCCCTACATTGGTGTGAACGGAAAGCTAAAACAAAACAATTTCAGAACATTAGCTCAAGAAAATCAATGGGTTCTTGGGTCGCATGAACAATTAAATGAAGCTACAGTTTTCGATGCCTATTTAGGATTTAGAGGACATATCACAAAGGAATTGACCTTTAATTTGATGGGATCCTTTGCGAGATATAGAAATATGAATTTATTCGTAAACGATACCACTTGGACTTTAGGTAATCAATTTGATGTGATTTATGACACGGCCTATGTTGCCAGAGTAAACGCCAGTTTAAGCTATCAAATGAACGAAAGATTGCGAGTTGACTTAGTGGGAGATTATTTCTACTACATGATGAATAACGAAGCATTTGCATGGAATAGACCGGATTACAGAATTATGTTAAGTGGAAAATACAATTTAGCTCATAAACTGATTGTAGGATTGGATTTAACTCTTGAAGGAGGAAGAAAAGCGAAATTATTAACCACTGACCCAAATGCACTAGAAAAGAACGGTCAGAACTACAGAAAACTAGGTTTCCTTGCTGATTTAAATCTGAATGTAGAGTACAGATGGAATAAACGAATCTCCACTTTCATTCGATTAGACAATCTAGCTTTCCAGAAGTATCAACTATGGGATCAATACAGAGTTCAAGGATTCCAAGGCATGTTGGGGGCAACTTTTAGTTTTTAAAAAATTAAAATGTCAGATTAATTCTGAATTATAAATCTTTCAGAATGGATTAACTGATTTCCGTCTATTATTTTCATTAGGTACAATCCAGAATTCAAATCTAATTGTAATCGTGAATTACCTGAATTCAAATATGCGCGATAGACTAGCTTTCCCTGGTTATTATAAATTTCAACAGTTGATCCATCATTTGATACATTTATATTCATAATTCCATTGGATGGATTGGGATAAACAATGGGCCTATCGACTAGTTTTTCATTTTCCGAAAGCCCAACAATTGAAGGATTCATTCGCAATAAAAATGATGAGCTAAGAGATTCATTGAATTGAGCCGAATGAAAATAGAGATCAAAGTTCACATCGTTTCTAAAGTCTCCAAATAAAGCCAAATCCGACCCTATAAGCTCCTTAATAGACAAATTACCATTTATGGTATTCAAACATTTAAACGTCGCTACTGAAGAATAATTCAAGTTTTGATCAAGCTCGAGCATATACATGTATCTGCTCGAATCACATCCATCTAATTGAACACCTTGTCCAAAATCAAAATCTCTGATACCCCAGGCAGAACCAACAATCATTACTTTAGAATTAGATAAAGATTCAACACTAAGTGGAAATACAGGTGAAAAACCCTCAAATGTGAAATGATTAAAATAACCGCTTTGAGGCGTCATACCTAAGATGAAACGGCTAGTTGACAGACTTGCTGAATCTGTCGAATTCAGGTAGTCAAAACTAGCTACTCCTTTAAAAATACCATGTGAAATTAAATCTCCGGTACTTGGCGAAAAATCTAAACCCCAGAATTCTATAATAGAATCAGAGGGAATTTGATAAATCCAATTAAAAGATCCTGTAGAATCAAGTTCCGCAATAAACCCATCACGGGATTGACCGACTGAAGTAATAATTGCGGCAGAATTACCTGAACCGGGATCAAAATCAACAGTTCCTTGAATTGATCCTGATATAAATACCTCCTCTTGATCCGAAAGCGCCATCATTGCAAGAAATTGATCACCATTGCCAGAATACTGCTTCAACCAAACCTTTTCTAAATCAAGATTCAGCTTTACCAAAATAGCGTCTTTCGATCCATCTGTTGATAAATTGTCAACCGAATTACTGAAACTCAGGGTACTAACAAAATCTAAGCCTCCTGTACAGTAGATAAATCCAGAACTGGAACATTTTATATCGTACAACCAGACATCATTAACTCCTGCAAATAATAAATGACTGACATAGTCTCCATTAGAATCTAACTTAAAAACAAGACCACTTAAGCGGCCATTTGTCCCATTAACCATAACTACTCCGTTATCAGGGTCTAAATCTATCGAAGAACCAAAAGATGCGGAAACATAAATATTCTCATTAGAATCCAGTAAAATTCGATGCCCTAAAACATATGAATCTGCAATAAACTCTTTTGTCCAAATAGGACTCCCATTCGGATCTATTTTTTGAACAAATAACACCATTCCATCCGTTGACAAATCAGTAGAATTTGACGGATCATAATCCGCCTGACCTTGTACTCTTCCCAGAGCATATTGATTACCCAATGAATCGGAACAAACATCGGAAATAACATTTGATCCACCATTACCATGCTGAGGATAGGTATTCGCCCACTTGAATGTAAAGTCTTGACTAAAGGATGAAAAACTTTGAATTAAAACAAATATGAGAACTAAAAGGTATTTCATAGGGCTAATTTTTTTGAAAAGATATGAAATTCTCCATGAACTCATAAATCCAAAAATCTCATCGGTATAAAAATTTGATTGTTGGGTTCAAACTATTAATCTTGACGGATACATTAATCATTCAAATGCATCTCCATAAGAAACTCTAACCTCTTTCTAGTTATAGTTACTAAACAATTGTAGTAATCATTTCTCCATAGGTTATTCTCTTTCACAAAAAAACAATTGCACTGATCGTCTCTATAATTCTCCCACGCCTTCTGACCTTCGTGATTTTTATCAAAAAAAACAGAGTCAAGTTTTTTGTAGATCATTGAATCTAATATCAAAAACTCTCTTTGCATACAAGCAATAAAGTGAGGAGTCGTTCCGATATCCAAATCCGTAGAATCACATTTCAATTGCAAAGCTCTAGGGTCTTTCTTATAAAGCTTCAAAATCCGTTTCCCTAATTCAGATTGAGAATAACCAACCAAAAAAACAAAAAGTGAAAAAAAGAATATAATTTTCATAAAATGAAAATGCAGAAAAACAAAAAAGTAACCAATTTTACATTTTGAATTCTGAATCCTGAATTAACTCGGCTTCCATATCCTCCTTGCTCATCTCGGGTATCATATCCAATTGCTTCAAAAACTGAATTGGTTTCTCCAGTTCCGACATCGAAATTCGTTCATTTTTGGCATTCCATCTCAGGTTATGGTGCCATAGAATAACATCTTCCTGAAGTAAACCAAATTCCTTGGAAACATTGGAAATTAAATCATCATCAGAATAGAGCTTTTGTGCTTTCTCTTTGATTCTTTTGATCATTTCATCGATCTCCATTTTATACTTTGCATACACCTCGTTTTTTACCACGATTACAAAACAGGGCCATGGAGTTGGACATTCATCAATCATTTTCAATTCTCCCGAATCCACTCTTGGTTTGGTCGTAAACTTCTCCCATAGAAAATAATGCGTCTCCCCTTTTTGCAGAGAATCCACTGCTCCTTGAAGGTCGTTCACAACAACAAAATCATCTTCTGTCAACTTCCAACCTAATTTGTCTGCATAAACATAAGACATCAAATGTGATCCAGAATTAAATCTTGAGATGGCAATCTTTTTATTCTCCAAGTCAAAAGGTTCTTGAAAATCATTCTGCGACCCGGTGTGCACACCCCAAATTAAGGGTGAATCCACATAAACTTGCAGAATCGAAGAATCATTTCCATTCAGAATATCACGAGTGACACCCTCGGTAAGGATGATCGCTAAATCAAGGTCTCCAGATCTTAAATCCTGACACATAGCACCGGTTCCAGAAGGATAATCTTTCCAGATGACTTCATCAAACAGGTCTTTAAAATCTTCGTTGCGAGTGGTGAGTTTCCAAGGGTAGTTGTAGTGCTCTGGCACTCCACCTACAGTGATCTTTTTCATTTAGAGGTATTTAAATTTCGTACAAAGATATCGAGAATTAAGACGTCGAACACAACAATGAATAATAATTGACAAATTATTGAAAAAGTGAGAAAACAGCAGGTCAGTTATTGTTACACAAAGTTGCACTAAGCCGCTCCTTTCGTCGCTGAAACACAAAGATTCACAAAGGAATTCTGCATCTCTATCCTGTCTTTTCAATTCCACCTCCGCGAAACTTCGCGCCTTCTTTGCGAGACTTTGCGGAACTATCCTACTACTAGTTAAAAATTACTAAGAAGTAGTTCTTCTTCCCTTTCTGAAGCAGAATCAATTTTTCATTTAATAAATCGATATCAGAAATAGAATAATCTTCTGGGACTTTTGTTTTGTTAACGGAAATCGCATTGGCTTTCAATTCTCTTCTAGCCTCGCCTTTTGACTTTAAAAAGCCCGTAGATTCAGATAGGAAATCAATGACTGAAATACCAGAGCCAATTGTAGACTTTGAAATTGTCACTTGAGGAACATCTTTAAAAATTCCAATCAAATCCTCTGCCGAAAGCTTTTCTAAATCTTCCTTCCCAGCTTTTTTATCAAATAAAACCTTGGATGCCGCTTGAGCCAATTCTAAGTCTTTTTCTGAATGCACATAAGTCGTAATCTCTTCAGCCAATCTGATCTGTAATTTTCTTAAATGCGGTTCGGCTTCATGCTCTTTCTCCAGGTTCTCAATTTCCTCTTTTGAAAGCAAAGTGAAGGTTCTCATGTATTTTCCTGCATCCTGATCAGAAGCATTCAACCAAAATTGATAAAACTCATAAGGTGAGGTCTTTTCTCTATCCAACCAAACCGTTCCTGATTCGGTTTTTCCAAACTTACCGCCATCCGCTTTGGTCATCAAAGGACATGTAAAAGCGTAGGCATCCGACCCACCTTTTCTTCGAATTAATTCGGTTCCAGTTGTGATATTTCCCCACTGATCGGAACCTCCAACTTGTAGTTTACAGTTTTCAGTCTGATTCAAATGGTAGAAATCATTTCCTTGAAGTAATTGATAAGAGAACTCCGTAAAGGAGATTCCCGTTTCGATTCTATTCTTTACCGAATCCTTTGCCATCATGTAATTCACCGTCAGATGCTTACCTACATCTCGGATAAATTCAATGAAAGAATAGTCCTTCATCCAATCGTAATTATTCAACAATAGTGCTGAATTCTCACCACAATTAAAATCCAAGAACTTCTCTAATTGCTTTTTCTGACAAGCAATATTGTGATTCAAAGTATCATTATCCAACAAATTTCTCTCGTCTGATTTTCCTGAAGGATCTCCTACCATTCCAGTAGCTCCTCCAACTAAAGCAATCGGTCGATGACCGCCTCTTTGTAAATGAACCAACATCATGATCGGAATCAAATTTCCTACATGTAAAGAATCCGCAGTTGGGTCAAAACCCGCATAACCTGTCGTCATTTCTTTTGCAAGTTGTTCTTCCGTTCCAGGCATCACATCCTGAACCATTCCTCTCCATCTTAGTTCTTCTACAACGTTTGTTGGCATTTTTATTCAGTTTTAAAGCAGCAAAGATATGGATTGATTTTAGATTGAAGAATCTAGAATGTAGATTTTATGCCTCATCAAAAAAATCGTAACTCTGAAATCTAAAATCGTAAATATTAAAGTACTTTTACATCGTGAATTTTGATTCAAATAGTCGTTTTTTTATAACTGGTGGAACAGGTTTAGTCGGATCGCATTTCCTTTTTTCCTTATCCGAAAAATACAAGATCAAAGCTTTAACTAGAAATCCGAAACGTTGTGCTCAAGTTAAAAGTCTATTTGAATATTACGATCCCGAAAACTTCGAATCCAGATGGGCCAATATCGAATGGGTACAAGGTGATCTAAATGATATTCCACAACTGGAAGAGGAAGTTAAAGGTTCAGATTATGTCATCCATGCCGCGGCCTTTGTTTCTTTCCAGAGAAGAGATTTCAACGAATTATTGAGAATTAACTTTGAGGGCACTCGAAACCTGATTAACGTTTGTTTGGTGTCCAACATCAAAAAGTTTTTGCATATTTCATCCGTCTCAGTCTTTGGTAAACCAGAGAATGGAAACATGATCACAGAAAACAATAAATGGAAAAATTCACCCGAAAATAGCGGTTATGCCAACTCGAAATATCTTGCTGAACGAGAAGTTTGGAGAGGGTTTGAAGAAGGTTTAGATGGCGTTATTGTGAATCCTTCCATCATTTTTGGACCAGGAAATCCAATGGAATCTTCCAATAAATTATTTTCCAATGTTCTTAAAGGATCAAAATATTACCCTCCCGGCGGAAATGCTTTTGTAGATGTGAGAGATGTTGTTGATGCTTCAATCCAATTACTGGAAAAAGACATCCATAAGGAACAATTCATTTTGAATGCCTTAAATACGAGTTACAAAAACATATTTGAACAGATTGCAAAAAGAGGTGGCATCCATTCTCCATCTAAGACTATTACTCGCGGTATGACGAGAATGATTTATTTTACAGAAACCATGCTTAAGTTATTTGGACGCAAACAAAAATTAACGAAAGAGAATATTCGTAGCATGTTCAAAACCTCCTTGTTTGATGGGAGTAAGGTTGAATCTTCCATTGGTTTTAAATATCGCGACATGGATGAGACTATTGAGAATTCAATTCAATATTTCAGAAAGAAAAAATTACTCTGATTTTTGCACTTTCACTGCATTCTCAGTTACCTGAAGATCATTTATTTTGACCAAGACTTGCTCGTAAATTTGAAACATCACATCGGGTTGCATGGAATAATAATCAAAGCTTTCTTCATATTCTTCAATAGATCGATCATTGGCCTTTAGAAGTGAATCAACTGAATCGTGAAGAAGTTCTTTGTAAATATCAGGACGTACATATTTATTCTGACAATAAGCCTCCATTAACTGAATGTCTACAAGTAAATTGATAAATTCTTCTTTGGGAATTATATTTTCAGGCACTTTATCCTCATTTCCACAAGAGAAAAAGAGCATGAATAAAGAAAGAAATGCAATATGCTTCATCATCTATCAAATGTCAATCGCTGACCAGGTCCAGCCTCTATGATGCGATCATTTTCATAAACAACGTTTCCATTGACTAGTGTCGTATTTACTTTGTATTGAAACTTTGTTCCTTCAAAAGGAGACCAGCCACATTTATATAAAATATTTTCCTTCGACACTTCCCAACTTGACTTCTCTACAAGAACGATATCGGCAAAATAGCCTTCACGAATAAAACCACGCTTTTCAATTTCAAATAAAATTGCTGGGGCATGACAAGCCTTTTCAACAATTCTTTCGATCGAAATCCTTCCCTGCTCATGAGCTTCAAACAGCGCTGGGAGAGCATGTTGAACCAATGGGCCACCCGAAGGAGCTTTAAAGTATTTATTCGCCTTTTCTTCTATTGTATGCGGAGCGTGGTCAGTCGCTAAAACATCAATCCGGTTCTCCAACAAACCTTTCCAAATACCCTCTCTATCTTCTTTTGATTTAACTGCCGGATTCCATTTTATCCTAGCTCCGTAAGTATCATAATCGGCATCCGTAAACCAAAGGTGATGGGTACAAGCTTCAGCCGTGATTTTCTTTTCTTCAAGTGGAATATCATTTCTAAATATTCCAACTTCTTTGGCTGTTGATATATGTAAGATATGCAGTCTAGTATCAAATTTGGAAGCTAATTCAGCAGCCATGGAAGATGACTTATAACAAGCTTCTTCGCTTCGGATGACTGGATGGTATTTCCATGGCACATCCTCTCCAAATTGATTTCTATATTTTTCTGTATTCGCTCTAATCGTTGCCTCATCCTCACAATGTGTGGCTACAATAGTTGGTGCTTCTTTGAATATACCTTCTAAAGTTGGTTTAGCATCCACCAACATATTCCCAGTTGAGGACCCCATGAACACCTTTATTCCACAGATTCTTTTTGGATCCGTTTTTAAAACCTCATCCAAATTATCATTTGAGGCTCCCATGAAAAAGGAATAATTTGCTAAAGAAGTTTCCGCAGCAATATCATATTTATCCTGAAGTAATTCTTGTGTCAATGCATTCGGAACCGTATTTGGCATCTCCATGAAAGAAGTAATTCCACCTGCTACCGCTGCTCTTGATTCTGTCTGAATATTTGCTTTATGTGTCAACCCGGGCTCTCGAAAATGAACTTGATCATCTATAAAACCAGGAAGTACATATTTTCCTTTTGCATCGATAACCTTACTCGCTTCCGTTACGGGGATATTCTTTGCCACTTTTTCAATCTTACCATCGGAGATTAGGAGATCTAGTTCTTCAATTTTACCTTCGTTTACAACTAAACCTGATTGAATTAATGTCTTACTCATAATTTCATTTTTCGCATTTTCCAAACACCTGTAAGTGCTTCTCTGAATATGGCAATACTCATTTTAGATTCTCCAAATTGCCTGTCTTTAAATATAATGGGCACTTCAATTAGATTATGCCCCTTCTTAACGGCCATGTACTTCATGCACACCTGAAAAGCATACCCTTTGAAAGTAACTTTATCAAAATCTAAGTCTTCCAAAACTTTTTTCGTGTAGCAAATGAAACCAGCTGTTGTGTCCTTTACTTTGATTCCTAAAATGAATCGAACATATACTGAGGCATAATAAGACAACAACTTTCTATTCCAAGGCCAATTTTCTACGCCTCCGCCTTTACAATAACGTGAACCAACACTTAAATCTCCACCTTCATTTGCACAAGCATTGTATAAACGAATTAAATCCTCTGGATTATGAGAAAAATCTGCATCCATCTCGAAGATGTATCCATATTCCCTGGCCAATGCCCATTTGAATCCATGGATATAAGCCGTTCCTAAACCTAATTTCCCACTTCTTTCTTCTATGTGAAGTGCACCGGCAAACTCTTTTTGGAGATTTTTTACAATATCAGCTGTACCATCAGGGGAACCATCATCCACGATTAAAACATGAAAGTCCTTTTCAAAAGAAAATACTTTTCGAATCATGTTCTCGATATTCTCTTTCTCGTTATATGTTGGTATGATTACGAGGCTGTCAGACATACTGATTGTTAACGTCGCTAATATACATTAAAAAGGGTTCAATTTTAAGGGCATTTGGGAAAAATTAACGATTCCTCAATTGTCTCAAACTGAAAAATAAATGCTTTATATTGGAAATAGTTCATTTAACATCTCATTGATTAAATGACTCTCATATCCTTTATTCATGAGATAAGCATAGACTTTTTTTCTTTTTTCCCATTTATTACCAGAAACTTCACGGTGTTTTCTTTCTATCAAACCTTTTAAGATTTCCAGATACTCATCTTGATCCAGTGCTTCAAATCCTTTCTTGATGGAATAAGAACTTACTTTCTTTTGTTTAAGATGCAATTCGATCTTTTTACGACCCCATTTTTTAATCCTCACCTTCCCTGAAACAAAGGCTTCAGCAAATCTTTGTTCATTTAAAAAATTGTTCTGAATAAGATCCGCAATTAAAATATCTCTTTGCTCTCGATCAAAACCCCAATCAAATAATTTTGAATCTACCTCGGAATGACATCTTTCCTGATAAGCACAGAAATACTCAATCTTGGCTTTTGCTTCCAAAAAAGAGTATTTCTGCTGTTTTTTCACTAAATATTATAATGTAATTTCTTCGTTGTTCTTATTAACGAATTTGTATTGTAATAAATGAAAAGAAGAGTTAGGTCGTATCGAAACCCATTTCTTCATGGAACGATACCATTTCCATCTTTGAGAAAATAATCCCTTTGTGAAATAGGCTTCTAAATAAGGGTGAACGATTAAAGAAACATGTTGCTCTTTTCGATCATTGATAAGGTATTTCAAATTATTCTCAATTTGTTCGGCCAACAATATGGATGCCTGAACTTCTCCAGTACCATTACAAGTCGGACAAGATTCGGCAGTTCTAATCTCCGTTTCTGGGCGAACTCTTTGACGTGTAATCTCTACAATACCAAATTTTGATGGAGGGAGAATATTGTGTTTTGCACGATCTCCCTTCATGAATTCTTTGAATTTCTCGTGAAGGATTTTGTTATTCTCCCTCTTATGCATATCAATGAAGTCAACCGTAACAATTCCTCCCATATCTCTTAATCGGAGAATTCTTGCGATTTCTTCAGCGGCTTCAATATTCACTGTAATTGCATTATCCTCTTGGTTGTCTTCGGCTCCTTTTCTGTACCCGGAGTTAACGTCAATCACGTGCATAGCTTCTGTATGCTCAATGATAAGATAACCACCTCCGGATAAAGGTACTTTTTTACCAAATAAGGACTTGATTTGCTTATTGATACCAAAACGCTCAAAAATATTCACCTTACCACTGTAATGCTTCAGAATCTTTTCTTTTCCCGGAGCAATAGAGGCAATGTATTTATGGAGTTCATCTTTAAGAACGGTGTCATTCACATGAATATTCGTAAACGACTCATTCAACATGTCTCTCAATAGAGATGAGGATCTATTCAATTCACCAAGAACTCGTTTTGGAGGTTTTGCAAACTTTAATTTGTTATGCATTTTCTCCCATTTCTTGATCAAATCTTTTAGATCCGAATCAATTTCTGAAACCTTTTTATTTTCTGCTACAGTTCGGATGATCACACCAAAATTCCTTGGCAAAATCCCCTTCACGATATCTCTCAAACGATCTCTCTCTTCGTGATTTTTGATCTTTTGAGAAATAGATACTTTATTTGAAAAAGGAACTAATACAAGGAATCTCCCAGCAATAGTTACCTCTGAACTCAATCTCGGTCCTTTAGACGAGATAGGTTCCTTTGCTACCTGAACCAAAATCGGCTGCGACGCGGATAATACATCCTCGATCTTTCCATTCTTATCGATATCGGGTTGTAATTTGAAATAACCCAAACTTGGCGACTTCTGTTTTTTCGCCAATGTTCTTTTCGTGAAATCGTTAAGTGAACTAAATTGAGGACCTAAATCCAAATAATGTAGAAAGGCGTCTTTCTCATATCCCACATCTACAAAAGCCGCATTTAGGCTCGGTACAATTTTTCTGACTCTTCCAAGATATAAATCTCCTACAGCGTAATCGATTTGCCCATTTTCTTCGTGCAATTCAACCAACTTACCCTCTTTCAAAAGGGCTATCGTAACACCTGTAGGCTTGGAATCTACAACTAATTCTACACTCACTAACCTAAGATTTGAAACGACAATAAAAAACAATAGCTTGGCAATTCAAATCACCAAGCTCTACACACAAAAAAGTATGTTCAACAAAAAGAAATTATTTCTTCTTCTTGTGTCTGTTTTTTCTTAGCCTTTTCTTTCTCTTGTGAGTAGCCATCTTGTGTCTCTTTCTCTTTTTACCACTTGGCATAACTAATCTTTTTTTATGTTAATAAATTTATCTTTAATGTATTCGTTTCTTTCTTTAATCATTGCAACAGTTGCACTATCACTTTTAAATTCCACGATCATTTTATCGTGAACTAACAATGCTCTATTAAACTGTCCAGTATTTACGAAGCATTCTTCTAACTCCACGTAAATACTAAATCGTTCTTTCGAATTCGTTTCAATACTTAAAAGATCTTCATACCTGCCGATCGCTTTTTCATACTGCTGGGATTGTCTGGAAAAATTTGCCAAAGTTCTTATCGCAAACTTATTATCCGGATCATCCTTCAATACATCTTTCAGCATTTTAATCCCTATCATCGGTGCACCGCCACCCTGAACATAAGAAATTCCTAATTGAACTCTTGCATCCATCTCAGTAAGCACAGGCTTTTCCGAGTATTTCTTGGAGCTCACCAAAAATAGGAGGGCAAAAATAAGAAAAGCCCCTGAAACAACCAAATATTGAGGTTTAATCTTAGGGGCTTTCATGTCTTTAGAAGTTTTCACTCCTTATTTTACAGTAACGTTATCCTTTACTGACTCAACAAAAGTTTTTGCTGGTTTAAACGCAGGAATGTTGTGTGCAGGGATAATGATAGTTGTATTCTTAGAAATATTTCTACCTGTTTTTTCTGCTCTTTCTTTCACTACAAAAGATCCAAACCCTCTCAAATATACATTCTCTCCTTTTGTCAATGAATTTTTTACTGAATCCATAAATGCTTCTACAGTTGTTTGTACTGCTACTTTTTCTAATCCAGTTTCATCTGCGATTTCTGCAACGATATCTGCTTTCGTCATAACTAAAATGTTTAATAATCAATTAATTACAAATAATTTTCGATGCAAATGTAGTGCATTTGTCCACTTACTGATTCGAAAATTAGACCGATGAATAAAATTTTCAGTTAAATGGCTGATTTTGCAGGTTAAAATTTCAATTAGTTTCCACAAATTCAATGTTTTATTCTACAAATTCAAGAAGGCGTATTCCTAATACAACAAATTAAAAGAAGTGTTTAACTTTGTCATAATGAAGGAAATCACGATCAATAAAGTAACACTCAAAGGCTTTGTTAAGTCTGAACCAAAAATCAGATATTTTTCAGATTCAAATGTCAAAGCCTACTTTCCATTGGTAACTTTTGATATTTATCGAAATCAAAATGAAGAGAAAAGGATTCCTGAGTTCCATAATATTGTTGCCTGGAAAGAAATCGCACAAGCGGTGGAGGAAAGCATTAAAGAAGGGCAACTAATCGAATTAACAGGACGCCTAAAAGTAAATCGATATGAAAAAGATGGCGAGGAAAAACTAGCGGTTCATATTGTATTGGCCGAATTCAAAATTCTAAACCAGGCCAACAAAAAGAATGAGAAAAGCTACCCACCAACTACCGAACAAAACAAATTGAGCCCAATGGATGACGATCTTTTTGAGTCTAATGATCAGGACGTATTACCATTTTAATTTTTATCTTTGAATTAGAAATCAAATTATTGAGATTAACTTGGATCCCGAAATTGTCCCCTTTATATTTTCCATCCTGATACTTTTAATTCTATTATTGTTTTCAGCATTAATATCAGGTTCTGAAGTCGCCTTTTTCTCTATTGGTCCTAAAGAACTCGAAGATCTGAAGCAAGATGCGAAGTCCAAAAAGTTTGAATTGATTTCCTATTTATTAGACCGACCAAAAGAATTATTAGCTATTATCCTTATCACGAACAATTTCATCAATGTTGGTATTGTCATTGTTTCCAATTTCGTGACATCCATTATTTTTAGTCAGTCTTTTCAATTGAACTCACCTGTAGCCTACTTTTTATTACAAGTAGTCCTAATTACATTCATCATTTTGTTGTGCGGGGAAGTTCTGCCTAAAGTTTATGCGACTAAAAACGCACTTCAGTTAGCAAAAATCATGGCCAAACCCCTAAAAATAATCTCCAAAACATTTCCATTTTCAGTTTTAAAAACAGGATTAATTAAAGGGACTGATTTTTTGGCGAAATCTTCACGAAAAAGAAGTATCAATGTGTCTGCCGAAGAATTGGAGCATGCACTTGAAATCACAACACATAAAATTGAAGATGAAGAAGAACGAAAACTTCTAAAAGGAATTGTGAATTTTGGAAATACAGAATGTAAACAAATCATGAAAGCTCGAATCGATGTTGTCGGTATCGAGAAGAATGAAGATTTTGAATCTGTTCTTAATACGATAAAAAGTAGTGGCTTTTCAAGAATTCCAGTGTATGAAGACTCTCTGGATCAAATAAAAGGCATCTTATATTCTAAGGATTTTTTGAACTATGTTGGCGAATCCAAAGAATTCGATTGGTTTCAGCATATCCGTCAAGCCATGTTTACTCCAGAAAATAAGAAAATCGATGATCTCTTAAAAGACTTTCAAACGGAAAAAACGCATATCGCGATTGTGGTGGATGAATACGGAGGTGTTTCTGGTCTTATTACAATGGAGGATATTTTGGAAGAAATCGTAGGGGAAATAACAGATGAATTCGAAGAAGATGATGAAATGATTAACAAAATCAATGATCATACTTATATATTCGAAGGAAAAGTTCCTCTAGTCGATTTTTATAAGATTTTTAAAGTGGATCCTAAAGAATTTGAACAAGCCAAAGGTGAATCCGAAACACTTGCCGGATTTCTTATCGAAAACTCCGGAAAAATTCTTGTGAAAAATGAAAGATTCACATTCAGTGATTTCACTTTCACAGTTGAAGCTGCTGATAAAAAAAGATTGATACGAATTAAAGTACAACACAATGCTAAATCTTAAATACATTCTGATTCCGATCATTTTTCTCTTTTTTATTTCATGCGAAGAAGAAGAAAAAGTCCTCCCAAGGCCAATTGGTCAGATGCGCGTTGAATTTGCAAAACACGAATACAAGTCAGCAGATTTAAGTGATTGCCCCTATACTTTTGAAATTCCGCTACAATCGAAATTAACAGCCGGCCTGAATCAAGAAGCTTTTTGTCATAAGAATATAGTATTTACAGATTTTAATGCAGTCCTTTATTTGTCTTACTACGAATTGGACTCGGTTGATGTGAATAGCTTAATCAAAGAATCCCGAGAAAAAGTATATGAACACGTTGTCAAAGCAAGTTCAATAGATGAAGAGCTTTTGATTGACACCATAAAAAATGTTTACGGAATCTTCTATGATATTAAAGGGAATGCTGCAACTCCTTTTCAGTTTTTTCTGACTGATAGCTCCGATAATTTCATTCGAGCTTCCTTAATGTTCAATAGTCAGGCTAATTATGATTCTTTAAAACCCATGATTCAGTATTTGAAAGTAGATCTTGACAAAATGATCGAAACAACTGAATGGACGAAAAAATAGAATTTCAATTTCTTCGAGTATTTCCGTAATTTAGAGGCAAATTACTTCTGTTATGAAAAATGCAATTCTGTTGCTTACCTTTTTATGTTCGTTTGTTGCCTTCTCTCAAAATTACTCTAGAGTAAAAATATTTGTGGATGAAACCGAACTTGAAGACTTAAATCAACTTGCAATAGATCTGGATCATTGTCATTACAACAAAGCAGGATTCATTCAAGCGGAATTAAATCCAAGAGATATTCAAAAACTTGATCAAAATGGGTTTAATTACCAAGTTGTAATCCAAGATGTAGAATCTTTTTACGCGAATCGATTGTCTCAACCGCAATTGAAAACAGGCGCCTTTCCTTGCGAGTCGAATGCTTCAGTAAATTATGAAACACCGAACAACTTCAGTTTAGGAAATATGGGAGGCTATCTTACTTACAGCGAATTTCTGGCTAACCTAGATAGCATGGCGAGTAAATACCCCAATCTAATTACAGTAAAGGCTCCTATTTCAACGTTTCAAACTCATGAAGGTAGACCAATTTATTATGTTCAAATCTCGGACAACCCTGGAGTAGACGAAAGTGAACCACAAGTTCTGTATACTGCGATTCACCATGCAAGAGAACCGGCTTCTTTATCTCAAACAATCTTTTACATGTGGTATTTATTGGAAAATTATTCAACAAATGATGAAGTCGCACACTTGGTCAATAATACAGACATGTTTTTTGTTCCGGTAATTAATCCAGATGGATATATTTATAATGAAACAACACACCCTTCTGGTGGAGGAATGTGGAGAAAAAACAGAAGAGATAATGGAGGTGGGAGTTTTGGTGTAGACCTGAATCGAAACTACAGTTACCAATGGGGAACAACCGGTACTTCCACTACAGATACAGACGATGAAACTTATTGCGGAACTGCGCCCTTTTCAGAGCCTGAAACCCAAGCTATAAAATGGCTATGTGAAAACAATAATTTTATTTTCGCTTCAAATGCGCACACCTATGGAAACCTTTTGCTTTATCCATTTGGCTATGCATCCAATATGCCAACTGCCGATCACCCATACTATCAAGGTATTAGTGCTCATATGGTAGAACACAATCATTACACCAATCAGCTCAGTGCAGAATTGTATCCTGCTTCTGGAGATTCTGATGATTGGATGTATGATGGAGATTTAGGTACAAAGCCCAAAATCTTTGCTTTTACTCCAGAAATTGGTTCGGATGCAGATGGTTTTTGGCCTTCTTCTTCAAAGATAGATCAAATTTGTAGGGAGAATGTTTTTCCTAATTTGAGATTAGCACACTTCCCACATGTATATGGAGTCATTCAAGATATGGAACCCGAATTATGGGATCAAAGCACTGGACATATTCGTTTTGAATTGACACGTTTCGGTTTGACTGCTGGAGATTTTACGGTTTCAATTACTCCGATAAATGGTTTTGATGCCGTTGGAGGACCTAAAACAATTTCTGGAATGCAACTACTAGATGTTGAGGAAGATTCTATAATCTACACACTGAGTAACACGCTGAACCCGGGGGATGAAATTATTTATGTCATCAATCTGGATAATGGAAGCTATGTTCATCATGATACAATAACGAAAACATATGGGGGTCTAACCGTTAACTTTAATGACCCTGGGAATGACCTTGTTAGTTGGGTAACAAATGATTGGAGCACAACTACAGAGGATTTCAAAACCCCGTCTTCTTCTATTACGGATAGTCCAAATCAAAACTACTCTTCAAATACAGATGCATCAATTGAATCAGCAAATTCATTTGATTTAACTAATGCGACGTCCGCGTTTGTTTCTTTCTGGGCAAAATGGGAAATCGAAGCTGATTGGGATTATGCGCAATTTGAGGTTTCAACTGATAATGGTTCAACCTGGATACCAATGTGTGGAAATTATACCAATTTGGGAACCGATAATCAGGAATTAGATGAACCTCTATACGATGGCAACCAAAATGACTGGGTCGAAGAATTTATTTCATTGAATGATTTTCTGGGAGAAACCATCAAATTTAGATTCAATTTAGTTACAGATCTATTTGTGAACAATGACGGGTTTTATTTTGATGATTTTCAAGTAATGATTGAAAATGGAGTCGCTTCTATCAATGAATGGGAGCACAGTTTTTCGATTTATCCAAACCCGGTTAACTCAGCTTTAACCATCAACCCGCACTCAGCTGAAAATTACGGTTATCAAATATATGATCTGCAAGGAAAGCAATTATTGAATCAAGACATCAATTTAACTGGTCAAACAAAAATCGATTTTTCAAACTTGAGTCAAGGTGTCTATATTCTAAAAATAGTAAACGCAGATAGAGCGATTGTAAAGACCAAAAAAATCGTGAAGGATTAGCCAAAAAGACAAAATTGCATCACAATATTATAGAACTCATCGGGTTGTTCGGCATGAACCCAATGACCAGAGTTTTCTATTGTTTCAATTTTTACATCTGAAAACTTTTCCTCTATCATTTCATACATGTCTTCCGTGATATATTCTGATTTTCCACCTCGAACAAATAAGGTCGGAATTTCAATCCCTTCGATGTGACTCCCCCATTCACTTATTGGAAGAATTTGGTTAGATAGAACCGGAATATTGATTTTCCAGCCTAATTTTCCTTTTTCAACCCAATGAAGATTCTTAAGAAGAAATTGCTTGACCGAAAAATTTTCAATGTATTTAGAAATAATCTCTTCTGCTTGTTTTCTTGATTTTAATTCCGTGTTATAGGCCTCATTCAAGGCTTTAAGAATTAAATCATGATGCACTTGATATTTAACCGGAGCAATATCCGCAACAATCAATCTGGAAATTCCTTCAGGATACTTCATCGCATAGCCCATGGCTGCCTTGCCTCCCATCGAGTGTCCCAATAAAATAAAATCATCTAAATCTTCTTTTTCAACCAAATGATGAAGATCTTCAATCATTAATTCGTACGAAAATGCGTCGGATTGAAAAGATCGTCCATGATTTCTTTGATCAACCAAATAGACTTCATAGTGATTTGCAATTTTCTTAGCTACCGTTTGCCAATTATCAGAAGATCCAAATAATCCATGAAGAATAATCATCGGTTTTCCTTCACCAAGTTTCCTGAAAAAAAGCTCTTCCATCAGTTCAATAAGTTTTTATACATGTTTATTGTATTCTCCAATCCAAAATAAAGAGCGTCAGAAATCAATGCATGACCAATTGAAACCTCCAAGAGTCCTTCTATATTCTCCTTGAAAAATTTCAAATTCTCCAAACTTAAATCATGGCCGGCATTTATACCCAATCCCAGATCTTTACAAATTTTGGCTGACTCAACGTAAGGTGCGATGGCTTTATTTGGATCATTAGGGTAATCTTCCGCAAATGGACCCGTATAAAACTCTACTCGATCAACACCCGTTTTTGCAGCTAGCTCCAATAAATTCTGATCATTTTCGATAAAAATAGAGGTTCGGATTCCCAAATCTGTAATTTTTGAAATCGTCTCTTTTAAAAAATCAAAATGCTCAAGTGTATTCCATCCTGCATTGGAAGTCAGCACACCCGGAGGATCTGGGACTAAAGTTGCTTGTTCAGGTCTAACATCTTGGAGTAATTTGAAAAACCTTTCATTCGGGTATCCCTCAATATTATACTCAGTATTCACAACCTCTTTGAGATCATATACGTCTTGAGTAGTAATATGGCGTTGATCAGGACGAGGGTGAACGGTTATGCCATCTGCTCCAAATTCCTGACAATCAATTGCGATTTTCACCAAATTCGGAACATCCCCTCCTCGGGCATTCCTGATTGTCGCAATTTTATTGATGTTAACGCTTAGTTTTGTCATTATTAAATTTTGTACAAAGTTATATAGTTTGAATATCTTTTGCTACTTTGCCTTGTAATATGAACGCTGCAGAAACTATATCATATGAAATCCCTCCATTACGGGACTCTGAATCAGGAGGAAAGGCCTTGAAATGGATGGAAGAATTTAGGGTCTACCATCTACCTGTCTTGGATAAAAACAACCATTTTATCGGTTTAGTTAGCGAAGACAATATCGTAGACATGGATGACCATACTTTGCCGCTTTCTCATATTGCAAGTTCATTTACGACTCCGTTCATCTATGAAGATGCACACATGTTTGAAATGATGAAACTAATTGGAGATCTTAAAATCACTGTTGTTCCAGTACTATCGAAAGAAAACGAATATCTCGGTTCGACACATGTTCTTCATTTAATGAAAATCATTTCAAAAATGAGTTCGGTTGTGGAAACAGGCTCCATTATTGTTTTAGAAATGAGTCGACATGACTATTCTCTTGCAGAAATTTCGCAGCTTGTAGAGTCGAATGACGCCAAAATTCTGAGCTCCTATATTACTTCAGAACCTGATTCAACCTTATTAAATGTGACAATTAAGGTGAATAAAATTAATGTCGACGCAATTCTTCAAACTTTCGTGAGGTACAGTTATCATATTGTAGCCTCATATCATCAAAGTAAATTACAAGATGACATGAAACGAAGATTTGAAGAATTAATGAAGTACATTAAAATGTAACTATGAAAATTGCAATCTACGGTATCAATTTTGACCCGTCTTTTGACGAGTACATAAAGGACCTTCTTCAACAAATTGATTCCTATGGTTGGGAATTATGCATTTTTAAAAAGTTTGAGGAATTTTTAAAAAGTCGATTTGATCTTGGAATTGAAAACACAAACTTCACAAAAGAAACTTTCAAAGAACAAAAAGCAAGTTTTTTAATCAGTATTGGAGGAGATGGTACTTTCTTAGATTCGGCAAAAATAGTTGCAGATTCAGGAGTCCCTATTTTAGGAATCAATACTGGGAGGTTAGGTTTTCTTGCAAGTACTCATAAAGAGGACATACAAGATTCTATTAAATATTTAAAAGAAGGCAAATTTAGAATCGTAAAACGATCTTTATTGTGCTTAGAAGAACCAAGCGGTTTATTTGGGGACACCAATTTCGCTTTAAACGAATTGACCGTGCACAAGAAGGACTCCGCCTCAATGATTACTATACATACATATATCAACGACCTCTATTTGAATTCATATTGGGCAGACGGATTAATCATCTCAACCCCAACCGGTTCCACAGCTTATTCGTTATCATGTGGAGGACCTATTTTGGTCCCTGGAGCTGAAGATCATATAATCACCCCTATCGCTCCTCACAATTTGAATGTACGACCTGTTGTTGTACCTGACGACAGAACGATACGATTAAAAGTGGAAGGAAGAGAAGGGAATTATTTGGTTTCTCTAGATTCAAAATCAGTTGCAATTGAACCGACATTTGAGTTGGTTATCAAGAAAGCTGATTTTTATATTAATTGTGTATTTGTAGATGAAGATAATTTTCTAAATACGATGAGAAACAAAATGCTGTGGGGATTGGATAAAAGAAATTAGTAACTAAATTTGCAGAAATTCGTTGAATTACATAGTTTTAAGGTAGATTGATTTTGAAGAGGATAACTTACATATTACTGCTCGTTTTTATTTCAAACAGCACGATATTCGGCCAATCTTATCAAAGTAAGTTTTGGAAAAGATATAGACACGAGTTTAGATTCGGTATTGGTCCAGCAACCTTTATGGGGGATTTAGGAGGGCAAATAGGTCCGGGAAAACACTTCATTGAGGATTTTGATATTCAATCAACACGTTTCATGTTTCAATTGGGATATAAGTATATCATCCATCCTTATTTTTCAGTTCGCGGTGAGATTACAATGGGAATGCTTTCGGGAGATGACACCCACTCAGGTAATGACATCCGTCGAAATCGAAATTTAAATTTTAGAACTTTTCTGTTTGAAATTGCAGCAATGGGGGAGTTTTATCCATTGAAAGAAAGGGTTTCTCACCTTTACAGGGTCAGTGGAGTTAAAGGAAAAAAGAAAAATGTCATCGTTAATCCCTATATTTTTGGAGGAATTGCACTAATTGGATTTAACCCAAAAGGTGAATTAAATGGACAGTGGTATGCTTTGCAACCATTTGGCACAGAAGGTCAAGACCTCGATGGAAGACCAAAAAAATATTCCAGAATTAATGTTGCCTTTCCACTAGGAATTGGTGTTAAGTTCGCTATTGACAATAATTGGGGAGTAGGAATAGAGCTTTCTGGTAGATATACCCTAAGCGACTATATAGATGATGTTTCGACCTCTTATTATCACAACAGTGCAATTCAACAAGCGTATGGTAATGAAGCGGCGCAGTTAGCAGACAAAGCAATAGATCCAAGTTTAGGCTGGACTGGTGTTATCGATTATGGTGACGGCCGAAGTAATTACCTTCAAAGAGGTGATCCAAATTACACAGATGGTTATCTTTTTGCAATAATTAACGTACATTATCGTTTATCTACTTTTAAGAAGAGGTATATACCTAAATTCTAAAAGTGCGTTTATTATTAATATTCATAGCGTCTTTGCTAATCAGCAAAGGATATTCTCAAAAACATACTTTTGCTTCCAAGTCTGAGCTAGGAGTAATCGGTGGAGTGATGTATTATGTGGGCGATTTAAATCCCTATCATCATTTTCGTGATTTTGAAATGGGTATTGGTTTTATTTATAAATATAATATCACCGCGCATTTTGCATTTAGAGCAACAGGTTTATTCGGAAAAGTAACTGGGGACGACTCAAAGTCAAGAGGAAGTGATTATCGACTCAATCGTAATTTACATTTCCGGAGTAAAATGTATGAATTTGGTGCTGGATTTGAAATCAATTTTTTTAAATACCGTTTACAAGATTTTAAACACCCGATTTCTCCTTATCTAATATTTCAAGTCGCTTATTTTCATATGAAGCCTGAGGCCAGAAGAGGAGGAAATTGGACCGAATTACAGCCACTAGGAACTGAAGGACAAGGTTCTTCTCAAGGCGGTAAACGATATAGTTTACATCAGCTTGCATTTCCAGTTGGAATCGGCCTAAAATTCAATATTGCAAAAGGTGTTTCACTAGGTTTTGAATATACTTTTCGATTCACTTTTACTGACTATTTAGATGATGTATCAACTACTTATGTGGATCCTGATATACTAACATCAGAAAACGGTCCAGATGCTGGATTTTTTTCAGATCGATCCTTATCAAAATCGGGACCTGGAGGTTCGAATGTTGGCGCTCAAAGAGGAGACCCGGCGACCAAAGATTGGTACGGCTTTCTCGGGGCTACATTTACTGTAAGATTGGGCAAGAAACCAATCTGCTTTCATAGTTTTTAATGATAAAAAGGCAAAATCATTAAATACACAATCACACCACTTACTGCTACATAGAGCCAGATAGGGAATGCATATTTGACGATCTTCTTGTGCTCTTCCACTCGATCAAGAATCCCTTTTAAATAAGCGAATAAGACCAGGGGAATAACAGACACACTCAGAATGATATGAGAAATCAAGATGATGATATAAATCAACCTAGAGCTTTGAAAGTCCTCTGATTCTGTTGAATTTAACTCTCCATTCCCATCGACATCACCATATAAGGTTGCTTCGGATGTCATATGATACATGACATAACAAGCTAAGAAAGCCAAGGATAAGGCCATGGCAAACTTGATGAGCTTTTTGTGAGTTTCAATCTTTCCATTCTTAACTTTCAATACGGCTAAAACAAGTACAATTGCAGTCAAACCATTTATTGGGGCATAAATATGCGGCAAGAAGGAAAAATCCACTCCTTCTAGTTTAACCGTAAACAAAACCGCCACAACAACTGGTATTACAATAGATAAGGCTATTATAACAGGTTTAAACTTTTTCTCTAAATCATTATTCTTCTGCATACTCTTTCTTCAATTTTTCAAAGTCAAGTGCCAGTTGATCTACTTCATTTGCTAATGTACCATCGTACATTCCTCTAATTCGCCTTTCTTTATCTACCAAAACGAAATAAGGTGAATGTAAAAATCCACCGGGTTCCTGATCATCTACTAGCGCACTAGACAAATAACCGGTCTTGGCGATTTCATACAAATATTCCATCTCTCCTCGAAGAAAATGCCAATTATATGGATTTGCTTCATAGTGCTCTGAAAATGCCTTTAATCGCTCTATATCGTCGTGTTCAGGATCAATTGTATGTGAAAGAAAAACAACCAAAGACGAATCTTGTTCTAAAAGCCCTTGTAATCGTTTCATCTGTTTCGTCATGACTGGACATATTGAAGGACAAGTTGAGAAAAAGAAGTTTGCAATGATAATCTTTCCCTCCAAGTCTTCCGATTTGATCGACTCCCCATTTTGATTGGTAAAAATAAAATCTGGTATTGTATGGTAAACAGTATCACCATTTTCAAGGTCACGATGACCTAATATTGGGAGCTTTTCATTAATTAGATCTTGGTTGTGTTCCTTAGGATTGGACTCTTCATTCTCCTTTTTTGTTTTTGAGGTACAGGACACCAAGAAGCCCAAAAATAAAATCAAATAAACCCACTTACCGCTCTTCATTGTATTTTTCAATATCTTTTTCCTTAATGATCATCCGAAACCTTTCACTTAGCTCTCTTGTATAGGCTTCACTATTCAGCGGTCGAATTGCTTTAATTTCGGTTGAATTCGTGACTACCATACCCATACGCACGAACTCAAGATTCCCTTCTTCATCTTTGATTTCGGTAAATTTCTTCCCTTCCTTCTCGAATCCATAGACTTGCTCTGGGTCCCCAACTAAAAGCTCCCAAAATTTAGAGTCATAATTTTCAAAAGTTTCGATAAGAAGTGAGTCAGGTCTGACAGGATTACCCTCGTAGTCAGTTACGATAGAATAGATTTTAACCCCTTTATATTTCTTTGGTGCCTTTACAAATTCATCATAAAAAAATTGCTCCATGAAATAGGGATAAATAGCGCATTCCTTATTCGTATTATCAAAGCAAGAATTCTGAATGGTTGTAAAAATCAGAATGTCGTATTCATTGGTTTCCGCAGATACAATGTTTGAATCAACATCATAAAACCGATAGTTTTCAGTTTTAGCTAGAACATCCAGGTAATTAAAATTCTGTTTACCCCTGGAAAGTAAGAACAATAAAATACCCGGCCCAAAAAGCATCAACGCGAATAGGAGAAACTTTTTGCGACCGGGCGATTTCATTAATATCTTATTCTGTCTATCCCTTTAAGAAGCCCAAATGCCATTAACGGCAGCACCTTCAACAAAAGCAATAAACATCAAATAAATCATAAAAATAATGTAAGGTACCAAGATTACATACTTCATGGATTTTCTTTCATCTCCAAGGTGCATAAACGTAAGTACGATATATCCGGCTTTCACAAGTGTCAGAACGATATAGAAAATCTTGATGGACATCCAAGCTCCAGAATCAGCTCCTAGGGCATTTCTTGGCCAAACTACACCAACACCAACTTCTACAATCGTAATGATCGATAATAAAGCTGTTACAAACCAGATTTTCTTTCTGATTTTTTTTCCTTCTTCGTCGCTATGGTGAGCGTCTAAAGAATATTCAATTACATCATCTCTTTCCATACTAATAATTTTTTCGAAATACGATTATACAAGATAAAAGAAGGTAAATACAAATACCCAAACTAAATCTACAAAGTGCCAGTACAAACCAGTCTTTTCAACCATTTCATAGTGACCTCTTTTGTGCATAGTTCCTTTAAGAACCATCATCAATACTAAGATATTGATTACAACTCCTGAAAATACGTGGAATCCGTGGAAACCAGTAATAAAGAAGAAGAATTGCCCATAATGAGAAGGACCATATTCGTTCTCATACAAATTCGCTCCTCTTACGATTCTGTAAGATTCATTTTCTTCAATAGAATTATATAAAGCTTTGGCATGATCTCCATGCAAAACAGCGTACTTCTCTTCGTGCTCTCCCGACTTCTGCTCTTCAGCTTTGTAAAGTGAACCATCTTGTGTCACTTCAAACCCCTCGAAAGCATGTGTATCGTGATTGTAATGTGCTTTAACAACTGATCCATCTTGTAAGGTAATTCTACCATATTCTGAACCGTGTATAAAATGACTCCACTCCCAAACCTGAGAACCCAAGAAGATAAACCCTCCAACGATTGTCCATGCTAGCCATTTAATTACACCTCTTTTATCCATACGATGTCCTGCTTCAACGGCTAATACCATCGTTACCGAAGACACAATAAGAATAAAGGTCATGAATGCAACATAAAGCAGTGGTAAATGTGTTTCACCAGCTAACGGAAAGTGGTGAAAAACCTCTTCACCTGCAGGCCATTCACCTGTATACGTGTATCGAGTATAACCATAAGCGACTAATAAACCTCCGAATGTCAAAGCATCTGACACAAGGAAAAACCACATCATTAGTTTTCCATAACTCGTACTAAATGGAGACATAGAACCTCCCCAAAGTGTTGGCGCATCAATCTGTTTTGTAGCGTGTCCTCCCATAAGAATCTAGTTTAATCTAGTTTAATCTAGTGTATAAAGTTCAAAAATAAAATCAAATAAAGCCAAAGTGCGTCCATGAAATGCCAATAGATCGCACCATTTTTTAATCCTACAATATTATTAGAATTAATTGAATTTTTCAATGATTTTCGAAATAAAACTATCAAATAAATAAGTCCTCCAAGTAAATGAAGTACATGTAAAGCGGAAAGCAAGTACAAAAAGGTGGATGCTAAATTTCTGGTATCCACCAACTTATTCATTAAGCCAACAGTTAATTTCTTCCCATCTGATTGTAATTCTCGGTCGATATAATCCAATTTAATTCCTCTAAAATTCAGATAAAAATCTTCACCATATCTCCCCTTTATGAAAAAGTCTCCAAAGCCCCTTGATAAATTCATGGTAAAGGACTGCATTCTGAACTCTTGATCATTTCCTATTTCATCTTCACCAATATAGAATTTACCCTCCGAAACGGTAACGGGTTTATTTTCATAGAACATCAAGAATTTTTTACCATAATCCGACGGAATCTCTCCTCCTCCATTCTTCAAAACTTGACTAATCTCTCCTGAAAGCTTTCGCATTTGTTCGATTTCATCAGCACTTACTTTCTCCCCATTGATCGTGTAATCATATCCATCAAACTCAATCTTTTCATTGTTTAATGTGTAGTAATAGTAATCATCATACTTTCCATCCACGACTATGATATTACTCACAAAGAAATTTCCACCTTCCGTTAACTTCCTATAGCCTTGAAATTGAAGAAGTGTAAAAATAAGTCCTAATAATAAGGTTAATCCCAAATGGACTTTTAGCATCTTATGATTATCGCTCTTTGCAGCTTTTAGCGCCAAAAAAACGGTGCCACTGGACACAATCAATACCCCCGTTGAAATCCAAAATTCAACCGGCCATTTGAAGCTAACCCAAAAGGTATCTCCTAGTAGAACAATATAGGCACTAGATAAGCCAGCAAAAAACATTACAATACCAAAAATTCCGAAATAAATCAGATTCTTCTTGGCCTTCGCTATTGAATTTTCGTAACCTTTCTCTTCTTGTTCCTCCGACATAAACTAAATTTTGTCAATAACATAAATGATTTGCATAACAGGCAAAAGAATTACCGATGCAAGCATTAATTTTTTAGCTTTCTTATCACTTGGAGCTATGTAAAACTGATAGGCTGTTATATAAAATAACATCCCTAAGAGAGCTCCTGTAATTAAACTGATCATACCAGTCCATTCAAACGCCCAAGGGAGTAGAACCACCGGAATCATAATCAAGGAATAGGCTAAAATCAAAAAGGCGGATAAACGATCTTTTCCATTTCGAGATGGTAAAAGAGAAAAACCTGCTTTTTGGTAATCGTCATGTAACATCCATGCAAGCGCCCAAAAATGAGGGAATTGCCATACAAATTGTATTAAAAACAAGATGCCAGCCATGAAATTAAAATGGCCTGTTACCGCTACAACTCCAATCATTGGAGGAATCGCTCCTGGAAAAGCTCCTACAAAAACAGACCATGCTGTAACTCTTTTCAATGGCGTATACATAAAAACGTACATAAACATTGAAAAAACACCAAGAATACCCGAAAGGTAATTTATTTTGAAAAGCATTAAAGACCCGGCAACCGTCATTAAAATAGCGATTGTTAAAGCTTCTGCGACTTTCATTGAACCTCTTGCCAAAGGTCTTTCTTGAGTTCTGGACATTAATTTATCCAAATCTCTCTCATAAATCTGATTATAGGCATTCGAAGCACCCGTAATCAGCATTCCGCCAACAGATAAAAGAATCAAATCCGTCATGGAAGATCCACCAGCCAGCAAATAGGCAGTAAAAGCTGATATTACTACGCTAAAAGATAATCTGAATTTGATTAGTAAAGAATAATCTTTGATTTTACTGGCCAAACTGACTTTTTCCTCCTTATATGCTTTATTAGAAATCAAGCTTTTCTTTTGCCCGCAAAAGTACCAAATTTCTACTAATGTTTACTACTCTTTAATCTTTTTAACCTCTTTCTCCTTTAATTTATAGCCACTTTAAATAAGCTAGTAATCCCGGTTCCTATTCCAAAGATTTGATTTAAAGGCAACAAAGAAGTAATTGGAGACCTCTGATTGAATCCTATTTTGATTCAATCTAAATTCATATCCGCACTCTAATGTCAGCGCCGATTCGGGGAAAAGCAAGTAATTCAGTGACACTTTTGCCAAAAATAAATTATTCTTCAACCCTTGTCCCGTTTTATTTCCATATTCTGAAAAACGATCTTCGTACGACCTAAAAATATCTCCTCCGAAACTTGCCGTATCCAAATCGCTTCCATATTGGTTATACATGAAGAAGGTATATAAATTCAACCTGCCCCAGCTTTTGTTGACACGCATTAAAATCTCATGGAAATTCGCACCCTTAATGTGAGCTATAGGCAGGTTTTGATGTCCATGAGCTTGAATAGAGTTCTTATGCGCATATGTAAATGGCCTCACCCAATTAAACTCCAATTGGAAAAACACACCCTTCCAATCAAAAGGTTCAAAGGCCTTAAAACCTCCTTGCATTCCAAACTTATTTGCCCACCAACCATCATTATTCTTGATTTCTCTCAATAAAAACTCATCGATCGACCATTGATAATAGAATTGATACTTATCCAAAAAACGATAGCTTAAACTCACACCCAGAATCACATTATCAGGTGATCCGACAGCAAACTCAACAGGTCGGAAAAAGATAATTGGGTTTAAATAATTAATATCAAATCCACGGTTGATTAAAGTATCTTTTGCTTGCCAAATTACAGACTCAAATATTCCAATATTAAATCCTTTGAAAGCATTTACCGACAAATAATGTGAAGTTGAAAATTTATTTCGGGCGTTTGACCCATTGTACTGAGAACCCTGAAAATCTCTCTGCCATGCGAAAATATTTATATACTTAATTCTCCAAACTTTGGTTTGAATATTTAAGTAGGGATATGGATTTCCGTCATCACTGATAAACATGGAACGATATCCTTCTCCAATAAAATGTCGTCCATAACCCAACCTGAAATTAAAATATTTGATCGGCGTATAACTCAAATATCCTCGGATAAAATGTGAGGACCTATGAATTCCCTGATATTTATCAATCACAGACCCTGAAACTACACCTCTTTTAACCGCTAATGAATCCTCTGCGAAAGTATAAGATGCAAGATCGTATCTATAGTTTAACTCAATTGAGAATTTCTTCCCAAAGTTACCCCTAAAACCAAGCCCAGCTCCTAAATCATATACGAATTTCGTTCCATTTATATTATGGTTTTCCACACCTGCAGATAAGTTAAACAGCGGATAAAACTCAAACTTTATTTTTTTCTTTGAATTCATATTTCCAAGAGCCAACCTGAAATCCTTCTTTATAAAAGAACTGTCAAAATCAACCTGATTATTCGTGTCTTGCTCAATTTCATGCTGCAAATAAGGTCGAATCCCAGAGTGAAAATCCAAATCATTATTCAAGGCTTGCTTTTGAAAATAAAGACTAAACATCTTATGTTCAGAAACATTCAATTGTTGAGATGATAAATTCAATCCCACAAAACAGAATAATATGAATAGAATTCTTTTCACTTACTTTTTAGGAGATTTCATATAATAAAGGACAAACACAAGTAAAACAGCTGTTCCTAAACTGACTGCAAAGTTCAATGTAGGATCAGAAATTGGAACAAATAGAGCTGTTAGAATTGAAACCACTGTAAAACCATACAAAATCAATGTGGTTTTCCTGTGATCAAACCCAAAACTCAACAATCTATGATGAATGTGATTCTTATCTGCAGCAAATGGAGAAATTCCTTTTCGTGCACGAATCATAAATACCCTTAAAGTATCGATTAAAGGATAAGCAAGTATTGCCATGGCTAAGACTGCCGTATTCACGTTCTCAAAAATCTCAGGTACCGTATCTGTAGGTGTTTCAATCAATCGAATTGATAAAAAGGTAATGATCGCTCCTACAGTAAGGGACCCAGAATCGCCCATGAAAATTCTAGCAGGACTAAAATTGAAAATTAAAAAACCAGCTAATGCTCCAGCTAAGCTCAATGCAATAATTGCTAAGTAAGGTGTTCCTGCTAACTGAAACCAAATTCCAAAAGTCAGGCAAGCGATAAAACCGATACCTCCTGCTAAACCATCAACTCCATCAATCAAGTTGATTGCATTTACAATAACGATATAGACAAATAGAGAAATAAAAACACTTGCTTCTTCAGGGAATGTATCTGTAACCCCAAATAAACCATGCATGCTTTCGATTTTGATATCTCCCATCATGACGATGATGAATCCAACAATGATATGAGAGACCAGCTTATATATAGGAGCCGTACCAATTATATCGTCTTTTACTCCGACAAAAAAGAGCAAAACCAAAATGGCTATCAAATATTTAAAATCGTTAATCGCTTGAATACTTGAAATTGCTTTCGTAGGAAACCAAATACAAATCGAAAATAAAAATGCACTAAAAATCATGACCCCTGCAATCGTAGGTACAGATCTGGAATGTAACTTCCTTTCTTCGCTTGGTTCGTCGACCAAATGTTTCAATTTTGCTACTTTAATCAAGGAGGGTGTTCCTAAAAGAACAACCAAAAATGATGTGAAAAATGCCAATACCAATAATGTCATATTAAAAGTCTAAATATTGATTAACTAAATTCGTTCTTAAGCCTATATATAAGTATGTATTTTGCTCATTAAACTGCGGATGCTGAAGGTTTCTATACAAAAGACCTGTAACAAATTGCAAATTGTAACTCTTATTGAATCTATACCCAACCTTGAAATCAATCATGTATTGATTCGCCTTTTGACCTCCAGATGTTTTATTGAGGTCTGAATTAAAAATATTTGTTCCAAAATTGTCCGTATTCGTGATATCCAGAGTATAGTTGTAATAATTAAACTTTAGATCAAAAAATACTCTTTTAATCTCATAACCCACCATAAAAATACCTTCATGAAAACCGGCTCCTTTAGGGTGTGCTAGCGGTAAATTTGAATGTGAATAATTCTCTCTAAAATCCTCAAATGAATAGGAATATGGACTTACATAATTATACTCGATTTGCGACCATAAATCTTTTACGCCAAACATCTTAAAATACTTCGCACCAGCTTGAATCCCCCACTTTTTAGTTTTGAAATCGTCGATCATGACTTGTGAATAGAATTCAAAGTTTTTAAGTGGTTGTGTACTCAAATTCAATCCAATTAAGGAATTTCTTCTCGGATCCGACAAACCAAAAATTGCTGTATTGACAAAAATCACCGGATTTATAAAATTGAAATCAAATGGTTTCGTTCCCAAGGAATCTGCCCGCTCCCAAATTATCCCTTCAAAAAATCCGATTTGGACTTTTGGGTGAGGCGTAAAACTGATATAGTGAAAAGTCCCCGCTTTTCTTTGATAAGTAGACTCCGTGGTGGTAAACTCATGATAGCGAACCAAGTTTTGGAGAAAGGTATAATTAACCGAATAATCAATCTTTCCCTTCCAAAAATTCGAAGTAATCTTTAAATAGGGATAAGGAGTTGAGTTGTCGGACAAAAGCAAAGATCGATATCCATTCCCTACAAAATGACTCCCATGTCCAAATTGTACGTTCAATTGTTTTACCGGACTAAAAGAGATATAACCACCAACCATTGCATAATCCAAACCATCCGTTTTGAATACTTTGGTGCGTGCAAAACCTGGCACCACTGCATTCTGTCTGGAATAAGCAGTATTCAATGAATTTGGGTACAATTCTCCATGCATTCTAAAGGCACTATCCTGATAAGAAATAAACTGACCTTGATTTTCGTACAAATAAGTTCCAAATGAAAACTTCTTCGTGATATTTCCCTGAATGAAAAAACCACGGGTATTTCGATAGTACAAGTCTAAAGGAGACTCATTGAAATCCGTACCTATTTCAAAGTTAAATACCGGATCAATGGAGCACCAAAATGGACCCTCATCAATTTCCAGAAAATGTTCTTGAAAAATTTTCCTTGTGATCCAATAATATTGCTTTGAGCTATCATCGTAAATTCTAAACGGAATGTAAACTCTGGATTCTACAACAGGTTTGTAAGACAAATGGCTGTTTCGATTGAGAATTTCTTGATTCAGAGTATCTGAATAGATATCATTTGAATACAGCTCTGCAACTTTATTTGAGTAATAATAACTAAGAGGAATATTCAGTTGCTGGGCAAACAGTCCTGAAAGAAAAAAACTAGAAAATGCCAGAAGCCACCACCTCATTATAGACCGATGTGATACCTTCTTTAAGCTCAATTTTATGTTTCCAACCAAGTGCATGTAATCTGCTTACATCCATTAATTTTCTTGGGGTACCGTCTGGTTTTTCAGTATTAAAAACCAATTCCCCTTCAAAACCTACAACTGATTTTACAAGCAAAGCAAGATCAGCAATGGATATATCCTCTCCTGTTCCTACGTTTAAAAATTGCTTTTCGTTATAGTTTTCCATTAAAAAATAACATGCTTGAGCCAAATCGTCCACATGTAAAAATTCTCTCATTGGTTTACCTGTACCCCAAATTTCAACTTGAGCCTCTTGATTCACTTTTGCCGTATGGAATTTTCGGATCAAAGCGGGTAAGACATGTGAATTGTTTAGATCGTAATTGTCATTTGGTCCGTAAAGGTTTGTAGGCATAGCAGAAATAAAATTGCAGCCATATTGATCTCTATAAGCTTCACAAAGTTTAATTCCTGATATTTTAGCAATTGCATAAGGTTCATTTGTATGCTCCAAATACCCTTCCAATAAATAATCTTCTTTTAAAGGTTGAGGAGCCAACTTTGGGTAAATACAAGATGAACCCAAAAATAAAAGCTTGGAAACCTTATTCTTGTACGCTGCATGAATAATATTCGCTTCAATCATTAGGTTGTCATACAAGAACTCAGCCCTGTAGACATTATTCGCATGTATACCTCCAACTTTAGCCGCTGCAAGAAAAACGTATTTAGGTTTCTCCTTTTCAAACATGGACTCAACCGCTTTCTGGTCTCTCAGGTCGAGTTCTTTTGACGAAAAAGTAATAAAGTTTGAAAAGCCTTTGTCTTCTAGGTTTCTTTTGATTGCAGATCCTACCATTCCGTTGTGACCTGCAATATATATTTTATCTCCTGTATCCAATTATTCGTTGTAATTAAAGGTTTTATGACCTCCATCAAGGAGATACTTATCTCTTTTGAATAATTCAATGTCTGATTCAACCATTTCTTTGATCAAATTTTCCAAGGAACATTTTGGCTCCCAACCGAAATCATTTTTTGCCTTCGATGCATCTCCAATGAGCAAGTCTACCTCCGTTGGTCTATAGTATTTAGGATCAATTTCTACTAAAACCTTTCCAGTTTCTGCGCAGATTCCTTTCTCATTCTCTTCTTTCCCTTCCCACTTAATCTTCACGTCTATTTCTGCAAACGCTTTCTCGATGAAGTAACGGACGGTTTCAGTTCTGTTTGTTGCCAAAACATAGTCATCGGCTTGATCCAATTGCATCATCATCCACATACCTTCTACATAGTCTTTTGCATGACCCCAATCTCTTTTGGCATCGATATTTCCCATATAGATTTTTTCTTGTAACCCTAGATGAATCTTTGCTACAGCTCTAGTTATCTTACGAGTAACGAAAGTTTCCCCTCTTAAAGGTGATTCGTGGTTAAATAGAATACCATTACAGGCATAAATCCCATATGCCTCTCTATAATTCTTTGTTATCCAATATGCGTAAAGCTTAGCAACAGCATAGGGCGACCTCGGGTAAAATGGAGTTTCCTCATTTTGAGGTACCGCTTGAACATATCCGTAAAGTTCAGATGTTGAAGCTTGATAGAATCTTGTTTTCTTTTCTCTCTTTAATATTCGAATTGCTTCTAAAATCCTCAAAGCCCCAATTGCATCAGCATTTGCAGTGTACTCAGGAGTTTCAAATGACACTTTCACGTGTGACTGAGCGGCAAGGTTATAGATCTCATCTGGATTAATCTCTTGAATCAATCGAATCAAATTAGTGGAGTCAGTCAAATCTCCGTAATGGAGGAAGAAATTCACATCATTTTCATGCTGATCTTGATATAAATGATCAATACGATCTGTATTGAATAATGATGATCTTCTTTTTAGTCCATGAACAATATATCCTTTTGCTAATAAAAGTTCTGCTAAGTACGCGCCGTCTTGTCCTGTAATACCTGTAATGAAAGCAATTTTCTTACTCATGTAGTTTCTTATTATATGCTAAAAAGGGCGGGTTTAATAAATTCTCTTTATTGAATCTGATTTCTTTACCTGTCCCCAATTCATCGATCGAACCATTTAAGTATTTCAAAATGGCAAAACCTGGCGCTATATCCCACTCCATGGTCTTTCCATATCTCAAATAGTAATCCGCTCTATTCAAGGCCAAATCTATAAATTTTAGTGCACTTCCTTTCTTTTTAACCTCATAATTTTTAACTGCAAACAAATCCCGGGCGCTTTCAATTAAGCGATTTTCGTTTGCTCTTCGACTACAGATCAATCTTAGCGAGTCTGAAGGACTATTTTGATTGGTTGCATCTACTATTAGAGGTTCCTTTGATTTAATTGTTCCTTCTGGGGAAAAAGAAATTCTTGTGATTTCTGAATTATAATCTCCACCTACCAATAGTTCATTGCTACTTGGATCAACGATCAAACCCATAACAGGCACATTGTTTTCAATGAGTGCAATATTGATACAGAACTCTCCTGTTCTTCCAACAAATTCCTTTGTACCATCTAATGGATCTATAAGAAAATAGGAATCAAAATTTTTCCTTTCTTCATATGGTGGAAGCTCTTTTTCTTCTGAGATTATGGGCAATTGCGATGCTGCCAAGATGCTTTCAATAATTCTAGTACTCTCGAGATCCGCATCTGTCACTGGAGAATGATCTTCTTTTTGATAAACCCCGAAATCCCTAGTGTAAACATCCATTACAGCTAGTGAGGCTTCAATACCTGCTTTTATCGATAAATCTAGTAATCCCAATTTAAAATAATGGTTTTAGTAAACTACTTGCTCCAATTCTAAAATACTTTGGACTCAAATATTCATTCCCAAGAATGTCTTTTACGATGGAATAATATTCCTGAGCATTTTCCAAAGTTCTAATCCCACCCGAAGCTTTCAGGCCAATTTTCCGATCAGAGTTGTTTTGTATGGTATTTAATTCTTTGCAAATTATTTCAAACTTAGTCGGGTCTGCACCTTCTGAAATTTTTCCGGTCGAGGTTTTAATGAAATCGACTCCTGAGGCACAGCATACTTTTACGCAGTCTTTTAATAAGTCAATATCAGTGATGTTTCCAGTTTCTAGAATGACTTTTAGTGTCGTTTCACCTGCTTTATTCTTCATGGTTCTTAACTCCTCTTCCAAGAGGGTTAATTTGTTTTGATGAAGTAAATGTTTTGAGATCACGATATCTAATTCATCAATTCCAATGCTTTTAGTGTATTCGATTTCTGCCAATTTAATTTCTAACGGAATTTGAGCATGAGGAAACCCTCCAATGACAACTACTGACTTGATGTTTGAATCACTCAATTTTTTAGCTAAAAATTCACTGTAAACAGAGTAGGTACATACTCCAGCAACTGGTCCAATTTTATTTTCAAGAATCAACGCGGATTGAATAAAATCTGAGATACTACTTTGGGTTTCGTACTCGTTTAAACTGGTATAATCTATGAACGGAATAAAATCTTCTAAAATCATGGCAAAAAAAATCCCGGTGTTGAAACCGGGATTTTGTTATAATTAAAGCTATTAGCTCAATTTACATCTTACAGGCAGAGTGAATCGTGCTCTTACAGCTCGACCTCTTTGTTTACCTGGTTTCCATTTTGGCATACTCTTAACAACTCGTTTAGCTTCCTCATCTAATTCATTGGTCACACCACGAACAACAGTTACTTGAGTAATTTTACCATCTTTCTCCACAACAAACTGCACATAAACAGTTCCTTGGTCTCCCATCTCTTTTGCAATTGCTGGATACTCAAAATTCTTTTGAATATATTTCATCATCTCAGCAAATCCACCTGGGAATTCTGGTTGTTCCTCAACAATTGTAAAGATCTCTTCAACCTTTGGCTCTTCTTTGATTTCTGGAATATCCTCAATCAATTCACCTGGGTCCTCATTTACAATCGGAGCAACTTCTTCGATTTCATCATCATTCTCCTTAATCTCGATTTCGTCAGAAGGAGCTGGCGGTGGCGGCGGTGGAGGTGGTGGAGGTGGTGGCGGAGGTTGGTTCTCCGGCAAATCCATAATCTCTTCCTCATCCGTCCGGTTGAGTTTCTGCTCATCCTTTTTCTTTTCGATGAGCTTCATGTTCCTGTACTCGGTAAGAGAAAGACTCAATGCTCCCACAAAGATCACAGCGACCATTGCGAACACCCACTTTCTGTTATCCAAGTTTTCTTCAGGACTTTTCTTTAGTTCCATAAACTTTAATTTTACGCGATTAACAAATTTATAAAATTCTTAAGACAATAACTATACCAAACAATCAAATTCTACGATAGATCACGAAATAAAATGATGTAAATCCAATCAAAATTCCGATTCCATTTGCAGCGACATCGAACATGTCGAAATGCCGATTAGGAATGTAAAAATGTTGAATAATTTCTAAAGCTATACTTGAGATCAAAATTGAAATTGATACAATAATATCAATATTAACTTTCTTTAGTTTAGTAATCCCACTTCTTCTCAAGCCATAAAACCACAAAAAAGAAAGCCCAGCATACATAAATGCGTGGGCAAACTTATCCATATCTTTAAACTTGTCCTGAAATTGAGGAAATTCATTTCCAGGAACGATGCTTAATAGTATAACAAATACCGACCACAATAATGCCGGTATGAGATTTCTAATCATCTATCCAATAAGGTCTTTGTATTGATCAGCAGATAAAAGATCCTCCAACTCGCTAGAATCAGCTACCTCAATCTTGATCATCCATCCTTCATTATAAGGATCTGAATTTACTAACTCAGGATTGCTCTCAATAGCTTCATTAAACTCGATTACTTTTCCAGATACTGGCATCATTAGGTCAGAAACTGTTTTCACCGCCTCAACACTACCAAACACCTCTTCTTTTTCTAGATCTTCATCTATAGTCTCTACCTCTACGAAAACGATATCACCTAATTCGCTTTGTGCAAAATCAGTAATTCCGATTGTCGCTATATTTCCTTCAACTTTGATCCACTCGTGATCGTTTGTATACTTTAAATCTGCTGGAATGTTCATGGTAAAAAAAATTATTTATTATCGAGGCAAATGTAAACTATTTTTAGAATAAAAAAAACCCGATCGAATCGACCGGGTTTTAAATCTTTATCTAAGTACTGAGACGTGACCGAAGTAGGTCTTTCGATCATCTACATCTTCAATCTTCAATTTAATTTTCCAAACATAAACACCGTCCTGGACAAGGTTACCTTGGAAAGTTCCATCCCATCCAACTTCTTTATTGTGTGATTCAAAGATAAGCTCTCCCCATCTGTCAAAAATCAACATTTCGAAGTCATAAACATCAATTCCAGTGATGATGGCCTTGAATGTTTGATTGAAAGGATCTCCATCTGGCGTAAATGCATTTGGAACATAAAGCAAGAAGTCTTCTTTAATCTTAACTTCTGCACAGAAATTATCCACACAAGTCACCGTTGGATGATTGGCAAAAGCGGTCAAGCAAGTATAATAAGATCTTGCCGAATCCCCTGGGAAGACAAAAGTTGGGTTTTCATCTGTAGAAGAACCATATCCTCCAAAGTTCCATGCATAGGTATCAGCTCCAACAGAAAGGTTTGTAAAGTTAACCGTTGGATTCATGATTGTAGCATCTGTAGGAGCCCAAGTAAAGTTTGCCTCAGGCAGATCATATACTTCTATTAAATCTGTAAACACAGAATCAAGCACACACCCATCTACCGTTTCAAACGAGAGACTCACACTGTAAATCCCTGCCTCTGTATAGGTATGAGTTACGTTACCACAACTAGTAGAAGTATTTCCATCACCAAAGTCCCAGAAACAATTCGACGCTGCAAATGCTGCCATTGTATTTTCCAAGTTTACAGTATGTTCAACACAACCATCAGTAGCGCCGATAACATCAAACGAAGGGTAGTCATACCAATATACATTAACTGTAATTGATGTATCCGTACCACAATTATCCTTAGCGTTAAGTGTCAATGGTGTAACAGACTGTGTTGGTGTAAAAGTTACCGTATTTACAGTATCTGTGAAATTATCCACACTCCAAGTAAAGTAATACGGTTGATCTCCAAATTGAGCTGTTGCACTATAGGTAATGTCCTCACCTGGACAGATTGTATCATCAACAATCGGATCTACAAGCATCGGAGGAATAACAAATACATTCTTTGTATCAGAAGCGGTACATCCATTCGCGTCAGTAACTGTTACATCATAACTCTCATCCTGAGTCTGATTGATTGTTATTGTTGGTTGTGTACCAGTTCCTGATCCACCCCATTGGTACGAATAAGCTTGAGTACCTCCAGTAATACCTGGAGATAAAATGATGGGAATATTCGTACAGATAGTGATATCTAATCCTAAACTAACTATTAAACTATCTGGCTGGTAAATCGTCACATTTGTATACGCTTCACAACCTTGCGCATCAGTTACTGTAATATTATATAATCCTACTGGCAACATGTCTGGATCAGTCCCAGTTGCAGGGTCACCATCAAAGAATCCTGTCGCATTCGTGATTTGGTTCGCGCCATTATCAATTGTAAATGATACTCCAAGAGGGGCGTCAATTGTAATCACACCATCTCCAAAACCGAAACAACTTACAGAATCAGCAACAGCTGAATTGATCACTAATAATGGTGGTTCATTTACTGTGACTGCAAGATCTTGGATTTGACAACCATTATCATCTGTAACGATTACACCATAGTTACCTGCACAAAGAGCAGTCGCTAACACATCATTTGCACCTGCAACATTTCCTGACCAGTTATAGGAATATGGTGCCGTACCACCAGTAACTGGTGCGTTAATTGTTCCATCACAAACCCCAAAACAAGAAGCATCAACAACAGTTATTGTCGGATCCCAATCTAGTGGTAATGGTTCAAAAAT
>JAUICI010000191.1 GCA_030427935.1 Bacteroidia bacterium
ACACGCGGTCGGAGACCTAGGTTGTACTCCGCTTAAGTTAAATGCACTAGGTCCTCGAGCGCGAGCCGAGAGGCCGGTGTTACGAAGCCCGGGTCCCATATTCAGAAAAATCATGGGTTTAGTTTAATCCATCATCCTTGTTACTATCTCCTTTCTCCCCATTCATAAAGTAAACCCCAATCTCATGAAAGCAATTCTTTTTAGCATTTTAGTTCTATTCTCCATTTCACTTTCTGCGCAGTCGAGTCAAAATAAAATTTTATTGGCTAGTAGCGATGAAGTCTCACTTTACCTGATTGGCAAAGACTCTATCATGACAGGCAAAAATCGAATTTTGGTTGTATCTCATTCTGGTAAAGATTATCGATTGGCCGTGTCAGGTGGATCGATTGTTAAAAAAGAGGGTTTTTGGGTTATTTATCCTAGTCGAAGTGTAAAGTCGATCGGAATTGGAGTCTATTTTGATTATGGAAAGAAAATTAGAAGCGTTATGTATACCAAACATAAAGTGGTGGAGTCGCCGCAGGATAGGCGTAGGAGGGAGCTTGGGTTGAAGTAAAAAGTAAAAGGGAAAAACGAAAAAGTGAAATGAGGAAGTGTTGAAGGGTTTTGAAATATTGATGAATTAAATTCTTTACGTTGAATTCAATTGAAAAGAGATAAGTTTGTAAAGAATTGTTAATCTGATTGTATGGAAACTTGGTACCCTAAAAAGAAGCTTGATTTTACATCTAAATCATTTTTGCTATCCTGGATAGATCAGTTCAACATTTATTATACCGATTGTTTTTTCGATACTGAAAGTTTATATAGAACATTCGAGCTTTCGGGCAGTTGTGAGGCAATTTCAGGAGGCAGTCAATTGAAAATTCAAGAAATTAAAAATCAATCTGTAGACTTTAGTTTTTCTAATGGCCTTGAATCTGTGAGATTAACTTATGAGAAAATGGATGGTTTGCCAAGTGGGCAGCTTATGCTTCATGCAGAACTGGAAAAGGCTCCTCTTAAAAATGCAATCAAATCTCTTCTCAACAAACAACTTGAAAAAGTAGAAGAGCCAATTGAAGAGCATGAGATAAAAATCAAAGAAAACTCTAGGATCAATTCTTTAAATGTACAACATGATCTTATTTATCAAAATCGTTTTCAAGATGATAACGTGCATTATACAATTAAGGTTGATCCAAATGGAGTTACATGTGGGGAACAGGATTATGGAGCAGCAACCATGTCAGCCTCTGCAGGGGGAGCTATTATATTAAAGCATGAAGAATTTCTTGAGGGAAGTTGGAACGATTGGGTATTGAAGTATTTCGACAAAGAAACTTTAGAATCTGCTAAAGAAAGTGCATACATTTTTAGTAAACAAAAGGGGGGTGATAAATAATAATTCAAGAAATTGATAGTGAGGGTTCTTTTGTCAATTTAATTGAATTCATCTTTCTAAAGATTATAATTAAACCTGATGCAAAGGCCTCTATGATTCGTTAAAAATTAGATTTTTCAGGATTAATATTTATTTCATCCACTATCTTTGTAGCATGAAATCTATCTTTCTGACCTTAGTTTTGACCTTATTTTTTTCAAGTGTTTTCGGACAAGTGACCAAAGGAGGTTTTGAGGATAATAAATTGAATTATCCAGATTCATTGAATGTTCAGGAGTACGAGCACCGTTTGCAGGTTTTGGCTTCTACTTTGGATTCGAATCATTATATGTATTATTTGGAAAGAGCCGATATTCGGAGTCTTGCAGGGATGTTTGATTTGGCTTTAAAAGATTTTGAAAAGGCCATCGAAAAGAATCCTGAAGCACACATGATATATTTTGAGCGTGGGAGTTTTTACATGAACCTTCAACAGATTGAAAAGGCCAAACTAGATTATGAAAAAGCACTCGAACTGTATCCCGATTACGATTTAGCTAAAATTGAATTGGGTGTGGTCTATTGTGCTTTGGAAGAACCCGAAAAGTCGAACGAGATTTTAATCGAATATTTGGAAAAAGCTCCGGATTCCTCTCTCAGGAAAGCAAGGTTGTATTGTTTAGTCGGACAAAATGCCAAACAACTAAATAGAATGGATGAGGCCATCAAGTATTTTTCTAAATGTGCGAGTATGGTACCTTCTCATGATGTTTATTTTATTCTGGGTGAGCTTCATATGGCCAAAGGAAATTCCAAGAAAAGCATAGATTACTTCCAGAAAGTATTAGAGGAAAAACCGGATCATGATCTAACCAAACTCTATTTAGGCGGAAATTATGCCATAATGGGAGATTATGAAAAAGCATTGAGCTATTTGGACGCCTATTTTGAAAAAGGAGATGAATGGGCAGACCAAGGATTGTTATTCGTTTATGCAACTTGTTTATTGCAAGCTAAAAAGTATAAAAAGGCATTGCATTATTTCGATCGTCTTTTGGAAATGGATCCTAAAAATTTTAATTACTTAAAGGATAAAGGATTGGCCTTGTATAGGCTCAAACAAAAGAAAGATGCCTGTAATTGTTGGTTTAAAGCGAAGCTCATTAATCCAGAAAATGATGATTTGTATCGGCAGAATTGTGAAGGGAAGAATCCTATGAACGAAACTCCCATCGATAAGGTAGATCCGCGTAGAAAGAACTATTTAATCTGGTCGAAGCAGGTGAAACTATCCATTTTTGATGCTACTTATATTGATCATGGGAAAAACACACTATGTGTTGAGATCCTAGATGAGAAGGTTAAACATTATAGATTAGCTTTTAAGGGGGCGAGAATAGCTAAGTACAATAATGAAGATGAATTTGTTCTGGAAGTTTCAGAAGGAGTTGAATTCATTACAATAATTATTTCAGGCTTTTTAGAAAACGAGGAAAGAATTGAATTAATCAAACAAGAAATAGGAATACCCTAATATGAAACTATTTATAATCACTGCACTTTTTATTTTCAGTCAAAATACAATCGCTCAAAAAGGCAAAAAGCATTTAATCGATTCCAATGATGATGTCAAGATATTTCTGATTGGTACAGAGGAATTTCATCATGGAGAGAATTTTATTGAGGTAAAGATTCAGAATAAGAAATTTGTAGACTATTATATTTCAATGACGAATGGTAGAGCAAAAATGGTCAAAAAGGGTCTTTATTCAATCGCGCCCACTACCTCCACATCTACAATTAAGTTAGCTGTGCTTGGAAAAACAAATGACGGATCTCGAGAAACGCTTTGGATAAAAGATTTTGTCGTTAAACCAGACCTCGAAGGAAAATACAAAGTATCCGAACCAGAACCTGTTCAGCTAAGCAGACACGAACTTGCATCCAATGACGATTGCACACTCTACATTTTAGGCAAAAAGGTCATTCATACCCCCGAACAATTAATCACAGTAGAAATTAAGAACAAGAAATTTGTCGATTTCCGAATAGCAGTCGCCAATGGAAAAGTCATGAGACAAGGAAAAAACTGGGTCCTAGATCCAGCCGATTGGACAAAAACGGTAAAGTTAACAGTAGTGCTATTGGATCAATCAGGAGCGGTTACTTATTCTATCAACCAAGAATTTAAAGTCTATAAACCTGGAGAGAAGGTAGAGGAATAATTAGAAATTCCTTTTTGGATCTTTGTGGGGTCTTCGTGAGGCTTTGTGGAATTACTTTAGGAGTTGGGTTTCAACATCCGGTCTCCTCGGCTCGCGCTCGGAGACCTAGCTTAAACTATACTTATGGTAATTGCTCTAGGTCCTCGACCGCGTGTCGCTGAAGCTTTCTCCGACGGCCGTAGCCTTTGGCGAAGGAACTTAGCGGAGGCACAGCGCGAGCCGAGAGGCCGGTGTTACGAAGCCCACCCAAAATCTAACACAGCATCGCCCAATAAGCCGCCTTTTTCATAAAGTCCAGAAAGGAGCTATACTTGATTTTGTTATCCTCTTTTGATTTGATATAGAAACGTCCTTTGGCTTTGTCCCATCCCAGCACTAGAGCTTGGTATTTGATCTTTTTAGCCATTTCGTAGACCTTGTAAACTTTCACTACCTGTGCTTTCAGATCATCCATATCCTTGAATTTCCCCCAAGAATCTCCGATTTCATCATCGATGATTTTTTGGTCCTCTGCTGTGATTTTGTCGTATTCTCCCTTTCGGACATGATCAAAAACTTGTGGGTCTTTCACTCTTTTTGCGATGAATTCCAAAGCGTAAAGCGATTTCAAATTCCCTGGGTTTTCAGGTTGTTTATGTACATAGGCTAGTGGATCAGAATACTTTACCGGTAAACCAAAAGGCACAATTTTAATCTCCACTTTCATGTCTGTTCCATGCTGCGGGATTGTCGGGTCTACAATGAAATGCGCTTCCGATGCCGTGTATTTTTTAGATTCTCCCGTAAACGAATGAAACCCAAAATTCGCAGGAAAAACCTCTTCAATCTTTCTACTTGCTTTCGTTTCATGAATCCAATCGCAATTCCAAATCTGCTCCTGAATATAGGTGTACTGACCTTTAGCATCCTTAAAAGCCGCAATCGTCGCATCGCATCCACATCCACAGGTCGGCCACTCTCCGGATACATGTAAATACCCATTTTTAGCGTCATCCACCTTATCAAAATCAGGCTCCCCATCATCATCCATATCCTCAAAATACTGATGACAATTCTTAGTCTTCAACCAAAGCGTCTCACCCAAAGTCTGCGCCCCCAGATTTAAACTCAACCCAAAAGCTACAAAAAGCCCAATAATTCTTAATTTCCCGCACTGAGTAATGGTTACTGAGCGTAGTCGAAGTAAGTCGAAGTGTTCATTCTTCATTTTTAATTTTTAATTTTTCATTAATTTTAGTCCGCATACTGCTCCAAACTCTTCTTGAAGGCTAAGTATTCCGGTTTATACAACTTGTAAACTTCCTGATTCTTAAATTTCACTCCAAACACTTTCACGGTTTGGTCTGTTTCGATCAAAACCGCCGCTCGAGTATAAGATTGGTCCTTACCTTCAAAGGTGAGATAGGTCGTCGTGATGACACCATCAATATCGGTTTCTTTTTCCTTTGTATCGCTATTGACCAATTTCTCCCCTTCAAAAGGATCGGTATAAGGAGTTGCGCCACCCCATTGAGGCGAAAAAATATAAAACTCCACATCCCCATCTGGAGATAAAAATCGCGCCTCATCCGTTTGCACATATTCCTTATCGCTTTCCGGATACTGATGCATAGGTCCATCCGGACTCGCCTTAAAATCCTCAGGATAAGAAACCTTAAAAAAGGCACCATAAAAATCCTTAGTCCCGGTCTCCGGCCGCGTAAATTCTACCTCCACTTTTTCCGGATCACTAACAGCAGAATTAGAACTATTCTTTTGCTCTTTCTTGTCTTTCGATTTGTCGGACTTGTCCGACGTAGCTTCAGCGGAGTCGGAACCACAAGAAGCTAGTAATAAACTGATACCGAAAGTAAAAAGTATAGATTTCATGAGTTTAGTTTTTTGGTAAATATAGTGTTTTTGGAGGAGGAAAAGGGTGGGGAGGTGTGGAGGTATTTCCTTTGTGAATCTTTGTGGGGTCTTTGTGAGGGTTTGTGGAATAGCTTTACGAGTTAGTTTTCAGCTTCCGGTCTCCTCGGCTCGCGGTCGGAGACCTAGCTTACTCTTAGCTTCTGGTAATTGCTCTAGATCCTCGACCGCGTGTCGCTGAAGCTTTCTCCGACGGCCGTAGCCTTTGGCGAAGGAACTTAGCGGAGGCACAGCGCGAGCCGAGAGGCCGGTATTACGAAGGCTGAATCTTGATTTCATAAGAAAATGTATCGAAGGCCGTTGTTCGGAGTCGAACTCGTGTCGAAGCTTTCAACAGTGATAGGATTCGAAAATCTCTTTGTGAATCTTTGTGGCTTCTTCGTGAGGCTTTGTGGAATAACTTTACGAGTTAGTTTTCAGCTTCCGGTCTCCTCGGCTCGCGCTGAGCCTCCGCTAAAGCTTCAGCGACACGCGGTCGGAGACCTAAGTTTTGAGACAGTCTATTCCCCCCTCTAGGTCCTCGAGC
>JAUICI010000192.1 GCA_030427935.1 Bacteroidia bacterium
AAAGCTAGCTTTCAAGGTAATAAACTATTACTTAACTTTATCCCTTAACTGGTAAACATTAATCTGACATTATACACACTCTGTAATTTCCAATTAAACAGTTATTGATAAAACGTAAATTATTTTCCATGATTCATTCTTTTTAAAGTGTTATTAATTTCTTCTTTTGAGAAAAGTACTTTACTTCTCTCTCCAATATTGCAAGCATTCAATATTCCTTGATCTCTCCATCGGTCAATAGTTCGCTCACTTACATTAAATAATTCAGCTACTTCAGGTTTTGTAAAAACCATTTTCGCCAATCCAAGTGAATCGCTTTTCATCTGCTTTCTCACTTCTCTTTTCACTAGAATTTGTAGGAGTCTAGGGCTCACATTTTTTGTCTTCATAGCTTTATTTTTTAATTCGACATACATTAGTAAACTGCAGTAAACTTTTTTTGAAAAACAAAAACGGGCGTTTTTAGGCTTTTTTATTGTTAATAAATTCCTGAATCCCGCATTTTTCTCTCGTAGCATCGCTGTGGATAACTTTCTGAATAGCGATCAGTTTTAGGCACTAAAAAGCGGGACATTTTTAACTGCATCTTCTAAATCTGACGTATTTGCGTTTACATAAACCACGCTTTGACTAATCTTTGCATGCCCCATGAGCTCCATAATTTTGAATGCATTTACTCCACTCTTTCCTAGAAGATAGCCAAACGAATGTCGAGCGACATGGAATGTCAAGTCATGTCTAACTTCTGCCATTTCAGCTATCTTTTTCAAGCCTTTATTCACCTTTTGATTTGATATTCTCGGAAATACTGTATCGCGACCTGAACTCTTGTATTTATTCAAGAGCGATTTTGCTACAGGGGAAATTGGAAGCACGATCAACTTGTCGGTTTTAACCATGACTTTGCGGATTGTTCCATCCCTTTGAATATGCTCCCATTTGAGCGTATTTATATCAGAAAACCTCAAACCAGTATAACAAGAAAGAAGGAATCGATCTCGAGTTAATTCTAGGCTCTCACTCAGACAGGTTAAGACACCAATTGAAACTAATTCATCTTCATCTAAAAAGTGATTTTTACTTTTCGGTCGTTTAACTGAGAAACAATCGTACGGATTGGCATTTAGAACTCCATCTTCTTTAGCTTTATTCAAAACCGCTTTAATATTCTTATGACGATTCCATGCTCCGCCATCTGCTAAGCCAATATCATCCCGCAAGTAGGAGTCGAATCGCTTAATCAACTTTAGATCAATCTCCGCCATAAGTAAATCTGGCTTAAACTCCTTCAGGGCTCTGTACGTGCCATAGTAACTCTTCATCGTACTATGTCTTACCTTCTTAGATTTGCTTTTCAGGAACTTATCATAGTAGACATAGAAATCAAAGTCATCCTCACCTTTGTAAAAGCTCTTTATTAATTCGGGAGTTACGTATTCATTCCTAGCCGTTTTTTCCAAGAAGAACTCCTCCAACTTCATTACGTCTAATCGTAACTTTCTTCTCAAGTTTGGAAACTTTCGTTTTGGCGCACTCAAGTCAAAATCCCAATTTTTGCATTCTATCCAATGACCGGTAGAAAGTTTGAATTTCTTCTTATTCAGATTAACCATTAAGTAGATTGGACATTGCCCTTCTTGATTCATTTTGTCTTTTCTCAAGACCGTTCTAATTGATAATGTATTTTTCATAATTGTCGTTTCCCTCTTAATAGAGGTAAATTGATTTTTTGTAGAAAAATACTTGGCACGCAAATGAAGTCAAAGCTTCGAAACGCATATCCAATGGGCGATTCAGAGAAGGTGAAAAAATTTTACAACTGCAACTTTAACGTCAAATTGAATCGGTCAAAACTCCTCCTTTTGGATATACTGGGATAGAACCAAAGAGGTGATATATTAGAATCATTCATCTGAGATAATTCGACATTGAAATCGAAATGACAGATACTTTTTAAGATGTAATTTTTCAAAAGGGGATCGCTTAGGGGAACGACTTTTTACAGAATTTGAGAAATCATGTCTAGAACCAAAAGAAAAACCCTAGTCTTGAAAACCAGGGTTTAACTTACTTTTCAAGGTGGAAGCCCTTGAAAAATCTCTTAAAAACTAAAAAACCCTCCTCAAAAAGAGAAGGGTTTTGTACTCGAGGCGGGACTTGAACCCGCACGGGCAAAAAGCCCACAGGATTTTAAGTCCGGCGTGTCTACCAATTCCACCACTCGAGCATCCTGTGTCTTATATATGAGCGAAAAACGGGATCCTGACGAGAACTGCGTTCTATCAGCATCTTTCCCAAATTACACTCTTTAAGAGCGAAAAACGGGACTTACCGACGGCGTTCAACTAAACTGCGTTAAGTTTTAATGCATCGGCATAAACTTCTCGTCCTTCACTTTTTTTCAAACAACTAGAGCGAAAAACGGGACTCGAACCCGCGACCCCGACCTTGGCAAGGTCGTGCTCTACCAGCTGAGCTATTTTCGCTTTTATAAAAATGCTCTACCATTTCAGTAAAACAAGAAATCTATTTGATTTCGTAGATTTTACAAAATCCTGACATTTATCGTCAGGGGCTGAGCTATTTTCGCTTATCAGTATTTCAATTTACTTTAGAAAAGACCAATCAAATCGTTTATCTGATGAGTCTTGCGTCTTGTCCGTCCACTGACGGAAGCTATTTTCGCTTATCAATCTTCTAAAGAACTTTCCCTTTCGGGGCGACAAATATAGTCTAAATTTTTTATTTCGCTAAATCTGGATAAGGAAATTTAATTCCATTTCTTAGTTGAATTATTCTCAAGAGCTTAGGGCTATCATAGATCTTCTTCGATCTCTAATTTCATAACCTCCTGAATCAAACTATCTCGAGCTTCCAGCTTCTCATTCAAATCATCCACCTCTTTCTTCAAATGTTTCTCTATGGAATCCTGCTCCTCCTTTTCGGGAAACGCCCGATCCACCGCCTCTCGCTTTTGCTCCGGACTCTGAGGCAAGGGCTCATGACCACAAGCCCAAACCAAAACAACCAACAATATCCCCAACAACAGTTTCATCAATCCAAAAGTAAAAAATCCCTGTAAACAAGCAATGCGTTCAACTTCGCTGAAGCTACGTTGAATAAATAATGCGTAATTCGAAAATGAAATAAATCCTAATCGACCCCTAAAAACAACCAGAAACACCTATCAACTTCATTCTTCATCCTTCATTCTTAATTCTTAATTCTTAATTAAAAAACCTCTTTCTCCCCAATTCCTGACAATTGTCAGCTTTCAGTTCAGACTTCTATTGTAACTTAATTTTTTAAACTAAAACTTAAATTATGAACGTAAAAGAAATCATGTCATCACCAGTCGTTTGCACGAAGAATGAAGTAAAAGTTGGACATATCAAAGATCAGTTTTCAAGAAAAGGAATCCATGCCATCCCGGTATTGGAAGACGATGGGACGATCTCTGGAATTGTGTCGTCAAGTGACCTAGTAGCTTGTCATGATGAATCATTAACTGCAGCCGATATTAAATCTCCTAAAGTCCATATCGCAATTCCCACTCATAGAATTCAAGATGCAGCTAAAATGATGCTGAAAAATGATTGTCACCACCTCGTTGTCATGGAAGATGGAGAAGTCGTTGGAATGATCAGCACTATGGACATCATTAAGTATTTCGTTGAAAATCAAGACTAAAAGAATTTTTTCTCAATAGTTTTTTGTATTTTTCATCTTAAATTAGGTCCCTGAGCCCCGTCGAAGGGTTAATTTTTCATCGTTAAAAAGCCCACACTCATGAAGAAGTCAATCATCTTTTTATTCGGAATTACATTTTCCCTTTCTTTCTTTTCTTGTGCGAAAGAACAATGTAAGCAATGTACAGTAACAACGGTTCAATCCTATCAAGGGTTTAATCAAACCATTTCAGCACCCACTACAAATTATTGTGGAGATGATTATGACAATGCTCCGGCTGATCAAGTTTTAGTCAACAATGTTGGTGGTGGTGTTACACAAACCGTTACCACTGAATGTGTGGATCAGTAAGTCTTTTGTTATTCTGTGAATAATTTTTTTTCTCACTGTTTATTGCTTGATTCTTAATTTTTTAGCTACTTTAGTCCAACTATTAACTTAATTTTGTCACACCATTAAATCTAAAGAAACAGCAATCGCAACAATCCAGATGGTTGAAGAGCAGATTGTTCAAATCAACTTTAAGGATCATACTGAAATTCAAGTTGAAGATCTTCTTGAACTCAGAAAAATATCACTTGATTGGACGAATAATCGACCCTATTGCACTTATGTAGAATCGGGCGCTTTCAACACCTATAAAAGGGAACTCAGAGATGAAATGTCTAAACCAGAGAATTCAGAAGGCCGAATTGCCGTGGCTGTTTTCAATAGTAATTTAGCGGTCAAACTCATCGTCGATTTCTTTTGGAAAATTACGGGAAGTGATAATCCTACTCGACTTTTTAGTACGCGTGAAGAAGCCTTGGACTGGCTCCGAAAAGAAAGAGACGCCCATAATCAGGATAGTACAAACAATTCGAAAATCGCTTAATTCTTTTTGATATCCAATCTTGGTTCACTATATTAGTCGAGCTAAAACTGAGTTTTATCGAAACAATTAACACATCTATCGCCGAACTTAAACTCCTGGAGGACAAGATTATCCATTGTATTATCGAGGATAATGCAGACTTTGGAGTGGAAGAAATGATCGAAATCCGAAAAGGAAATGCAAACCTCGCTAGGGGGAAGGATTATTGCGTCATGTTCGAAGCAGGCAGTTTTACTGATTTTTCAAAAAAAGCCAAAGAAGCTAGCGCTTCTGAAGAACATTCTACAGGAAGAATCGCATTGGCATTGATTACTCAAAACCTCGCAATGAAAATAATTGCGGACCTCTACCTGAGAATCAACAAACCGAAGACTCCAACAAGAGTTTTTAAAAATAAAACGGAAGCTTTAGAATGGCTGCGTGGAAAACGAGACCTTCATTATTTAAAGAAGAATAGCTCGGTAAAGAAAAACGCCTCTTAAAATAACTTGTTCCTACCCTTTTAATTTCGCAACTTTGCAAAAATTTTTCCAATGGCAGAAAAAGCAAACGCAAAGCAAAAAAAGATCGTCGAACTCCTTACGAAACTGAATTCCAAGGATGAAAAAGAAAGTATCCACGCAGTTTCAAGATTGAAAGTTCATGGTGATGAATCTGTTTTGGAACCTCTATTAGACAAATTCATCTCAACCAAGAATGATGAACTTAAAAATGAAATCCTGATATTCTTTTCCGAATTGAAATCGACAAAGGCGCCAGAGGTGATCATGCCACTTCTAAAAAAGGAAAAATTTAAAGAATCTTTAGCCTTGATTTTAAACACCATGTGGAATTCAGGCCTAGATTACTCTCAAAATATCTCAGATTTATGCCAAATCGCCATCAATGGAGATTTCATGGTAACTTTTGAATGCTACACCATCATAGACAATATAAATGACGGCGAATTCGAAGAAGAAGACATCAATGATGCCCTAATCATCCTGAAAGAACACTTCTCCGGCAACCAAGAAGAAAGCCAAAAAAACGCCATCCTCCAAGACATGCTAGGAATTGTTTCTGCAATTAGTTTATCTCTTTAAAAAAACTTAGTGCCTTAACCGCAAACCAAATTGGCAATTAGTATTGTTAGTTCAATCATCATATTGGCCACAAATCACCACACAACTATTTAACGGGAAGTCATTGTGGCCTACGAAACTATCAAACACCCGGTCCCTGAGCTGCTTGAGCGGTCATGTAACGCAGTGAAATGACCAGCCGAAAGCTTGTCGAAGGGTCGTTTGGAGATTCCAAATCATGTTGAGCTAAAACACCCAACATCTCGACAAGCTCGATGACCGTCTTTGTTTTAATTACCAGTTGGCCACAATTCTCCAAGCAACTATTTTTTTGATGAGTCATTGTG
>JAUICI010000193.1 GCA_030427935.1 Bacteroidia bacterium
TTTTTAATATTCTTGACCATCTGCATAGCCTGGTAATTGCAAATAGTCAATTTTTCCCATCCTATTCTCCTTATACCATGATGGCAACCTATAACGAGAAAAAGGAGCATGCAGAATATATTAAGAATTGTCTTCCTGGAATTATGAAAGAAGAAGAAAAGCTTCTGGAAAAATACTTCGGAGTCTCTTTTTTAGATATGTTCAAACATGAAATCTTTATTTGGGAGGTGGAAAATTATCATATTTGGTACTCGCAAGAGTATGCTGAGTTTTTAAAGAATACTGTTTATCCTGAGGTTGTCCCATTAGAATTTCTTTCTTCAGAAACAGTTGGTAGGTTTGAAAACGAATTTCACGGAAAAGGCAATCAGTCTAACCCTGAAGCACACAAGCATGAAGAACGCGTTGTAGCAATGATGAATGCCAAATTCGGGGAAGGTTATTATGAGAAAAAATTTGGACGAGCAGAATTTGAACAATCAACTGCGAAACCATGGGATTTGAACTCTTTTAATTAATATTTGTTGAATTGAACGATTGATGCTTTATTGCTAAATTTGTTCTATGTCAGAGAAAAAGAAGAAAGAGGAGATAGTCAACCCTGTTGATCCAGATAAGATTACTGAGAATCCTGATTCTTTGCAATATCCACACCATGTGGGTTCCGCGATTGTAAAACCAGAAGATAAGGGAAGGATTAAAGGGAATGCCATGGCGGCCATGGAGTCCCAAACGGACATGCAATTGTCTCAGATTTATGAGCAAATGCAACTATTGGCGGAGCAGGCAAAAAAAATCGAGGAAAGAAAGGAAGTTTCTGAAATCATCTATGCTGCTGAGATGAGGTTTCAACCATTGATTAATCATACCTATCATCTTTACAAAAAAGAAAATGCCAGCCATATTCTTAGTTTGATCCCACCGGAACAAACTCAGTTTTCAAAAAATATGTCTGCATGGGAGCATGTGGCTTCAGTAAAATTATTGGCAGATCACACATGGGAAATTCTGTAAACTTGGAATAAAAAAAGTAGTTTTTCAAGAGATCAACATTAATTTAAAGGGGTGTTCATAAAAAAAACATCTTTTTTTGAAAAGAACCCCCTTCAAAAATGTATCTTTGCTGAAAATTTTAAAAAAATGTCAAAGATCAGAGATTTTGCCCTACAAGATGTACTCCACAGACAACCCAAAGAAGTAAACTTTGGAGAACAAAGAATCAGTGAATTTTTTGGAGAAAATGTGTTTCACATTGACAGAATGCGAGAATATCTTACCGAAGAAGCATTCGAAATAGTAGTTGATAGTGTACACGATGGTTCAAAAATTGATCAGAGAATAGCAGATCAGATTGCAGCTGCAATGAAAGATTGGGCGATTTCAAAGGGAGCGACACATTATACACATTGGTTTCAACCTTTAACTGGTTCTACGGCAGAAAAACATGATGCATTTTTTCAGCCAATTGGTCCAGGAAAAGCAATTGAAAGATTTGAAGGAAGTTTACTTGTACAGCAAGAACCTGATGCATCCTCTTTTCCAAATGGAGGTATTCGAAATACGTTTGAAGCAAGAGGTTATACGGCTTGGGATCCTTCTTCACCAGCTTTTGTAATTGGAAATACTTTATGTATCCCAACAATTTTTATTGCTTATACAGGTGAAGCCTTGGATTATAAAATGCCATTGATCAAAGCTTTGCACCAAATTGATAAAGCTGCAACTGATGTTTGTCAATATTTTGATAAGAATGTCACTAAGGTAAATGCCACATTGGGTTGGGAGCAAGAATACTTTGTTGTAGACAAAGCTTTGTACAATGCAAGACCAGATTTAGTTCTTACTGGAAGAACCTTGGTTGGACATAATCCGGCTAAAGGTCAGCAATTAGACGATCATTATTTTGGATCAATTCCAGAAAGAGTAACCTCTTTTATGAAAGATTTTGAACAGGAAGCTCTGAAATTGGGAATTCCCGTTACGACAAGACACAATGAGGTTGCTCCTATGCAATTTGAATGTGCACCTATGTTTGAAGAGACAAATCTTGCAAATGATCATAATTTATTGTTGATGGATTTGCTTGAAAAGATTGCTCGTAAACATGATTTTAGAATTTTATTTCATGAAAAACCGTTCTCAGGATTAAATGGATCGGGGAAACACAATAACTGGTCTCTTGGAACAAATACAGGTGTGAATTTATTGAAGCCAGGAAAAAACCCGAAATCTAATATTCAGTTCTTAACATTTTTCGTAAATACGATAAAAGCAATTCATGATAATGCAGATTTATTGAGAGCAGCCATCGCATCTGCTAGCAATGACCATAGGTTAGGTGCAAATGAAGCGCCACCGGCTATTCTTTCTGTATTTATTGGTTCTCAGTTGACTAATCTCTTAGATGAACTTGAAAAAAGTATCAAGGCAGGGAAAATGACTCCAGAAGATAAAACGGAATTAAAGTTAAATATTGGAAAAATCCCACAGATATTATTAGACAATACAGATCGAAATAGAACATCTCCTTTCGCATTTACAGGAAATAAATTCGAGTTCAGAGCGGTAGGGTCTGCAGACAACTGCGCAAAAGCAATGATTGTTTTGAATACAATCGTAACTAAACAGTTAAAAGAATTCAAGATAAATGTTGATGCAAGAATCGACAAAGGAGATAAAAAAGACGAAGCAATTTTAAAGGAACTTCAAAAATTAATCAAAGAGTCAAAAAAGATCCGTTTTGAAGGAAATGGTTACAGTGATGATTGGGTTAAGGAAGCAAAGAAAAGAGGGCTTTCAAATCTGAAGGATACGCCAAGAGCATTGGAGGTTTACGAAAGAAAAGAAGTTCAAAAATTATTTGAAGATCTAGGTATTCTTTCTCCAGTTGAGCTTCACGCTAGACAAGAGATTGAATTTGAGAACTACATCATGAAACTTCAAATTGAAGCAAGAGTTTTAGGTGATTTGATGATTAATCATGTGATTCCAGCAACCGTGAAGTATCAAAATGAACTAATTAAAAATGTTCAAGGTCTAAAAGATATTTTTGGTGCAAAGTATAAAGAACATGCTTCAACCCAAATTTCTTTCCTTGAGAAAATTTCTAGGCATTTGATCGCTTTAGATGAATTGGTACATAAAATGATCAAAAACCGTAAAAAAGTCAATCAAATTGAAGATTCCAAGAAAAAAGCTTTTGCTTACTGCGATGAAGTAAAATCCATGTTTGATGATATCAAGTACCATTGCGATAAACTTGAAATGATGGTTGATGATGAGTATTGGCCACTTCCAAAACTTAGAGAGATTTTATTTACAAAATAGATTGTTCTAAATATCGAACACGAAAGCCCCAGAAATGGGGCTTTTTTTATTCGCAACTATATAGTGCTGATAATTAGATGGTTGTTAGTGTTTTTCTACTATCTTTAAGCAAACTAATTGAACGACTATTATGAAATTTGATATTAAACATGCAGAAAGTCTCTCGAGAGGAGAGGCTATTCTCAAAGGGCTTTTTGGAGCAATTTATATCGGTATACCTCATTTGTTTTTACTAGGATTTGTCCAAATTGGTGTTGGTTTTTCTATGTTTTTTGGATACTTAAGTGTTCTTTTCACAGGAAAATACCCTCAAGGATTGTTTGATTTTAATATAAAGGCTATGCGTTGGCAATATCGATTCATTTCTAGGTTACTGCTTTTAGCTGATGGATATCCTGCTTTTGGTTTAAATGCCCAAGATGATGCTCTAACTTTATCGGCGGAAAACACTGGAGTTCCGATTGCAAAAGCTTGGTTAAGGTGTTTTTTTGGTTTCTTTTTTGTTTTAGTACCTCATGGATTTGTACTTGCTTTTTTCGCAATACCATTGGTTTTCGTAATTTATTTAACTTTTATTATGGGATTTGTAGTTGCAGCAAAAGGACACTACCCACAAGGACTACAAAAGTATATGGTGGGAATTTTTAGATGGGGATTAAGAGTTAATCTATATTTTATATTAATGTCTGATGAATATCCGCCATTTAACGGAGAAATGACAGAAGCTGAAAGAGCTGAAGGTACTGGTTCACCTGCTTCAAATGATGAGATTTTAGATGCATAGAAAGCAATTAAAATAATAAGCTGTTTACAGCGAATAATAAAGTCGGTTTTTAATTAAACCGACTTTTGTTTTATTTTGGAATCGTGAATGTTAGAATTCTAATAGCGTTTTTGTGTTTTTGCAGTATATCTTTTTCGCAAGAACTTTCATTTCGATCCTTTTCTGTCAGAGAGGGTTTGCCTCAATCTCAAGTTTTTTCGATTCAACAAGATGGATTGGGCTATCTCTGGATGTCTACACAAGGAGGTGGAGTTTGTCGATTTAATGGAGAAGAATTCGAAACATTTACTGTAAAAGATGGATTGCTTTCCAACACAGTAAATGAATTATTGGTTAAAGGAGATTCTGTATTAATATGTTCAAACAAAGGGTTAAGCATTTTTTCAGTAAAAACAAACGCAATAATTGGATCTATAAAATCATCATCCTCGATTAAATATGTAAAATCTTTTCAATCTAAAATCTATTTAGCTTCGGATTTTGAAGTATTTACATGTGAAAAAGATACACTCATTCCAATTGCTTTGGATTTTTCTCAAACTGAATCCAGAATAGAGGGGCTAGAAATAATTGGTAACGAAATCTGGGGAGTAACTTCTACCGGGATTTATTCAATTTTATCTAATGAACGAATAAAGGTACTCGGAGATAAAAAACTACATTTTACCTGCGCTCAGAATGTGGAGTCGCATTTATTACTGGGAACTTATGGAGAGGGGTTGCTGGTTCTTTCAAAAGATAAGTTAGGTTATAAATTAGTGAAGGATACTTTAGAAATTTTTGACGGACTAATTATTACTACCATTTATAAGGATACAAGAAAAAATATTTGGATTGGTACACAAAGGGAGGGTGTTTTTAAATGGGATTTTCAAGATAAAAAATGGGAGAATTACAGTGAAGATAAAGGATTATCAAATGATCATGTCAAAACTGTTTTTCAAGATGAATGGGGTCAAGTTTGGATAGGTACAAGTGGGGGAGGGGTGAATCAATATTCTGGAAGTCAATTTTTACATTATACTGAAAACTCTGGGCTAAATGGAGATTATATCTATGCCGTTTTAAAATCAAAATTAGGAGATTTATGGGTTTCTACTTCCGGAAATGGGGTCATGAGAATTAATGATACACTTCAGCAAGTTTACAATTTAAAAAATGGTTTTCAAGATGTAAAAGTAAAGGCTATTCATGAGGACCGAAGAGGGTTAATTTGGTTAGGAACGGAAGGAAAAGGATTATCCGTTTTTTATTCAAGACCTTTTCAAAAAACGAAACTGGATGTGCCTATTGAAGCCTTAGACACTTTCATCAATTTTGATCATGGGAAAAGATTCCCTTCTACGCTTTGGGTTAAGTCATTTGCAGAGTCTTCAAATGGAGACATTTACATTTCTACCTTAGGTAATGGATTGGTTCGTGCGCGGGTTACCCTTGATACGTTTCCTCGAATTTCTTTCACTAATTTGAAGATAAGAGGTGATCAGAAATTGAGCGAACGAATCAATGACATGTATTTTGACCAGAGTAATGATCTTGTCATTGGAACAGCAGATAATGGGGTTGGAATTTTAAAAAAGGGAATTTTATCTTATTACAATTCAGGGAATTCAGATGTACCAAATAAAATTACATCTGTTGAAGAAGGCTTTAATGGGGAAGTTTGGTTTGGTTCGGAC
>JAUICI010000194.1 GCA_030427935.1 Bacteroidia bacterium
CCATTGGTTGGTCGAATATATTTTCTTTGGCTATCAAAGACCTTGGAAAGTTGACGAGTCAAGGCTCCTCTCTATTGGTCATGGCAATTGTTGGAGGCGCAATCCTACCTTATATTCAGAGCCAAATCATTGAATCTAAGGATGTGCAAACTTCTTTTATAATTCCTTTAATTGGTGTCTTGTATCTGATATTTTACGGACTCGAAGGCTACAAAATCAAGAAAGCATGAAACTAGCAGTGGGCATCGATATTGGGGGAACGAATACCGTTTTTGGTTTTGTAAATCAAGCCGGAAATGTTCTTTATAATGAATCTCTAAAAACAAAGTATTTCTGCACCGCGGATACCCTAGTGGATACCTTAGCGAAGAAGATTAAGGAGAAATTGAGTGAACAAACAGATTGGGAATTAATCGGAATTGGAATTGGAGCTCCGAATGCCAATTATTACAAAGGCACCATCGAGCATGCTCCAAATTTGGATTGGAAAGGTATTCTACCTTTTGCGGATTATTTTAAAAAGTATTTTGATCAACCTATTATTCTAACCAATGATGCCAATGCAGCGGCAATCGGAGAAATGGTATTTGGAAGTGCAAAGTCTGAAAAAGATTTCTTGATGGTGACCCTCGGAACGGGATTGGGAAGCGGTTTTGTTTCAAATGGTGAGTTGATTTATGGTCATGATGGCTTTGCTGGGGAGTTAGGGCATACCATCATCGAAATCAACGGCCGAAAATGTGGCTGTGGAAGACGCGGTTGTTTAGAAACCTATGCGAGTGCCACTGGTTTGGTTCGAACTGCCCAGCAATGGGTACCGGAAGATCCTTATTCCACACTTCATCATTACAATAAAACAGAATTATCCAGTCGAATTATTGCCGAAGCTGCTGCAGAAGGAGACCAATTGGCTTTAAAAATATTTGATTTCACGGCAGAAAAACTCGCTTTAGGATTAGCTAATGCCGTAGCCATCACAAGCCCGAAAATGATTATCCTTTATGGAGGAGTGACCCAAGCTGGAGATCTTTTATTAAAACCTCTAAGAAAGTATTTTGAAGAAACGGTTCAGAATATTTTTCAAGATAAAATTCAGATTGTGATTTCGGAATTGGATGATGCAAATCCGGCTATTTTGGGAGCAGGTGCTTTGGCATGGAAGGGATTAATGAACACTTCGACTGCGCTCAGTGCAGGAAATTAAAGATTAAAAATGAAAAATTGGCTTGTTGTATTCCTCTCAATCATTGTATTATTTTCGTGTGATTCCTCTAAAAAGAGTGAGGAGAAAAGTGAGGGTGAAGAGATTAATTATATTGAAGATGCGCCTATTGATTTGGTGAATCCTTTTATTGGAACGGGTGGACATGGGCACACCTATCCTGGGGCAACGTTGCCTTTTGGAATGGTGCAATTGAGTCCAGATACGCGATTGGACGGCTGGGATGGTTGCAGTGGTTATCATGATTCGGATTCCATTATTTATGGTTTTTCACACACGCATTTGAGTGGAACCGGAGTTTCGGATTATGGCGATGTTTTGCTGACTCCATTTAATTTGGATTTCATTCCGGCACATCAAGAGTTGATGGATCATTCAAAAACCAAATCAAGTTTCGACAAATCTTCTGAAGAAGCGCATCCTGGATATTATGCGGTTAAACTGAAAGATTTCGATATTGATGTCAAACTAACTGCAACAACAAGAGTTGGTATTCATGAGTACCAATTCAACAATCCAAATAATCGAAAAATTGCCATCAACTTGAATCATCGAGATAAAGTGTTGGATTGTGACTTTGAATTATTGGATAATCAAACAATTGTAGGAAGCCGAATTTCTGAAGCCTGGGCAACCGAGCAGCATGTTTATTTTGCGATTCAATTTTCAGAACCTTTCAAACTGGAGTTGGCAAGTGGTCAAGCGACAGTGCAAGATTTATTTCGTGTAGTGGTTTTTGAGGATGGTGATCAGCCTATTTATGCGAAAGTCGGTTTATCAGCAGTGAGCAAAGAAGGTGCGAAAAAAAACATGCACTATGAGACGACTGACAAAGGCTGGGATTTTTCAAAATACATCCAAAATGCTAGAAATGCTTGGGAAAAGCAGCTAGGAAAAATCAAAGTAAAAGGCACAGACAGAGACCAACTCATCAATTTTTATTCCGCACTATACCACACCATGATTGCTCCTAATATTTTTAATGATGTAGATGGACATTATCGGGGAAGAGATTTGAGGGTTCATTATGATCTACCAGAAAAAAACTACTACACCGTTTTTTCTTTATGGGATACTTTTAGAGGGCTTCATCCCTTAATGAGTTTGATTGAAAGGGAGAGAAATACAGAATTTATCGAAACTTTCTTGCACCAATATAACCATGGCGGTGCTTTGCCTGTTTGGGAGTTAGCTGGAAATGAAACCGGCTGTATGATTGGTTATCATGCCGTTCCCGTAATCACGGATCATGCTTCAAAGGGTGGTAATCATGATTTCAATGCCAAGCACGCCTTAAAAGCCATGGTACATTCAGCTGAAATGGATCATTTGGGTCTACCCGCCTACCGCGAAAAAGGCTATATCGCTGCCGGAGATGAGGCTGAATCAGTATCCAAAACCTTAGAATATGCTTACGACGACTGGTGCATCGCAGAGTTCGCTGATGGCAGAGACCGAAAGGTGTATGAAAAATACATAGAACATGCGCAGTATTATATGAATATATTCAATCCGGAAACAGGTTTCATGCAAGCCAAAATGAATGGGGCTTTTACATCAAATTTTGATCCTTCTGAAGTGAATTTCAATTTTACAGAAGCCAATTCTTGGCAGTATTCCATGTTTGTTCCTCAGGATATTGAAGGGATGATTGCGCTTTACGGTGGACCAGAAAAATTCGAGCAAAAATTAGATGAATTATTCTCAACTGAAATGGAATTATCGGGTCGACATCAAGTGGATATTACTGGGCTGATTGGTCAGTATGCCCATGGAAACGAACCTTCACATCACATGGCTTATTTGTACAATTACATCGGAAAACCTTGGAAATCACAAGAGAAAGTCGAGCAAATCTTAACCGAACAATACTGGAATGGTCCGGATGGATTATCTGGAAATGAAGATTGTGGCCAAATGAGTGCTTGGTATGTGCTGAGCGCCATGGGATTTTATTCCGTGACTCCTGGATCTCCTGAACTCATTATCGGTTCGCCTTTATTTGACGAAATCACATTTACGGTTTATGAGAAACCATTTACCATCAAAGCAAAAGGCAGAAGTTTATCTCCTGAAAATAAATACATCCAATCAGCTACATTGAACGGCAAACCGTACAATAAGAATCATATTCATTACATGGAATTTTTCGAAGGTGGTGAATTGGTTTTGGAGATGGGTGATAAACCGAATAAAGAATGGGCTTCCGGCTCAGAATCCATACCAAATTCAAGCATCCCAGAAGAATACCACATTGTTCCCGTTCCTTATTCAACAGTGGCACAGCAAACCTTTGAGGAGTCAGCCGAAATCGAGCTCAAATCTGTTTGTCAAGATTGTGAGATTTATGTTTCACAGAATGATTCACCTTATGAAAAATATACGGGACCGATCAAAATTGAAGCAACAACAGAATTCAAGTATTATGGTCAGAAAGCGAGTAAAAAAAGTAAAGTTGTCACTTCCAAATACACCAAAATAGAAGGTGGTCGATCCGTCATCTACAAAACGAAATACAGCAATCAATACAATGCAGGTGGAGATCTAGCACTGGTCGATTACCTAAAAGGAAGTCCGAATTTTAGAACCGGCTATTGGCAAGGTTTTCAAGGGGAAGATGTGACAATTATTGTGGATTTAGGAGAAAAGTTTAAGCCTTATAAAACTGTTTCTGTGGGATTATTACAGGATATTAAATCTTGGATTTGGTATCCGGATTATATGGAAATTGCCATAGGGAGTTCACCCAACGGACATTTCAAAGAATCAGGGCGAGTGGCGAATAAGTTCCCGAAAGACTCATACGGAGCTTTCACTCAAGAATTGAAGAAAACCTTCCCAATTGAGTTAAGATCGAGATATATTAAAATCACATTAAAATATCCCGGCGATGTGCCGAAGTGGCACCTTGGTGCGGGCGGAAAAGCCTGGGTGTTTGTGGATGAAGTGAGTGTGGAGTGATGAGGAAGAGCAAGAGTTTTGAGGGGGAATATCCCTTGCGACCTTTGCGAATTCTTTGCGCACTCTGCGTTTAAATAAAAACGAAAATGAAAGTCCTATTTTACTTTTTACTTGTATTGCTATTTTATTCTTGTAATTCAGAAAAAAAGAAGCCAGAAACAGAATCTCAAAAAGAGGAATTCAATCCCCCTACCAAAGAAGATACTCTGGGGATCAAAGAGCTTGTGATTATTTTTAATCGAAAGGTAGTAAACAGCCATTTAGAAGCTCCTCGACCAGAGACGGGTCCGAATGGATTTTATTACATCAACATCAAAAAACATCAGGAAAGACTACGAAAATTGGGAATATTCACCGAGAAATTCATCCAAGGTGAAGTTGAAAAATTTATGGAATGTCACAACAATCTTGAGAAACTTAAACTAAACAAAGACAATGTTGAGGAAGGCATCGATTATTATGGAGTTGAGGGTTGTGATTGGTTTCATGCGACTTATTATACAGCAAATCAAGATCCAGATCCTCATTGCGATCTCATTGGTTTAAAAATAAAAGGCGATCTAGCTTCTGGACAGTTACATTATTTTAGGTATTACGACAAAAAAAAGGCTTTCGATAAAAGGTTGTATACGCAACTAAAGTTTGTCAAAATCGAAGGTAAATGGCGGATTGATTTTGCGGAAAGGGTTTGGAATGAATGAGAAAAAATTTTGGTGGCTATTTGACAAAGCAGCTTATTGGGTTTTATTCATTGTTGCTGCCATTTTATTGTTCTTTTCCGGCCTTATCATGCACAGTCCGGGCGGACTTCATTATGTAGGTTTACCATTGTTCGACGGAGCTGCAATTTTTCTGATTCTGGGAGGATTGGCGAAAGGTCTAATTCAAACCACCCTTGGGAAAGTATTTCTAATTTTTTCAATCTTGCTGATCTTCTTTACTTTACTGAAATTCTTGCAAGACAGCGCCGATTTTGTCCACTCTGTAGAAATGAGAATGATCCTCGCTTACCTTCATCAGTTTTTGGCAATTAGTACACCTGTAGTAGCCTATTTTCATATTCGGAAAAGGTATGAGGATAGTAAATAAGCACTTGATTGTTACACAGAGCTTCACAGAGGATACACGGAGTTTCACAGAGAAATTAACCTTGCGACCTGCGCATTCTTTGCGTTGCACTCGACGAAGCTTAGCGAAGTTGAGCCTCTGCGTTTAAACCTACCCCCCCAGCTTACTCTTCTTCTCCACTGTAATCTCACTACCCTCAGCTAACATGACTGAGGTGGGCTCGAGCTTATTCAGAAATTCGAATTCTTTTCCATAGACCAAACCGAAATCCACCTCAATTTGGTAATTCTGAACCGGATAATGCTCCCATTTCGGATGTGTGACCTCATATTCATTGGTTTGTTTATCGCCATATTTAGCGTATCCCCAATAATGTTCGGTAATAAACTCCGTTTCTGATCCAGCATCCATCTTTTGAGACTGAAGATCTGCTTCTACTTTGAAGTTTTGCCATACCCCCTTTTTCTTCCACTGATAGGAGACTTGTCTTTGCCCGTCCAATTCGGTCCATTCATGCTTCATTGGTAGAGTTTCGTAA
>JAUICI010000195.1 GCA_030427935.1 Bacteroidia bacterium
GCTTCAATATCTTCCTTGTCTACGTCCAGCATTCCAAAGTCCAATATCGCTTTGACGGCTGTATCGTTTATTGAGGCATCCGTATATTCTGCAGTATGTCCAATATTCGCATCGCTAATATTTCCTTGAGGAACCACGTTTTTTGTTTCCAGTTCAATAATGTTGGCATGAAATTCAAAGGTGTCCGTGTTCAAGTCTCGAAAAACCTCATTATTAAGCGGACTGATTCCAAAGAAAGCCGCTTCTCCCACTCTAAAATGATTGATTTCTTTTGGAATACTTTCATCTTCTATTAAAGGAAGGGTTATGGATGTTCCACCAGAAATATATTTAAGATTAATGTTAAACTTAGCGGAAATCAGTTCCTTATATAACGTTAATTGAAGTAGTTTGTCGAAAGAGGGTTCTACCCCATACATGCATCCAAGATTGGATCCAACGCCAATGACTTCAATGTTTGGAAGTTTAAATACCTTCTCGTAAAACTCCATGATGTCAGATCTCTTAACGCCTTCTCTTAATTCACCAAGTTCAATCATAATGATGATTTGGTGGGTTTTATTGGCTTTTTTGGCAGCACGATTTAGTGCTTCAATTGTCGAGAAAGAGGTGTTTAAAGAGATGTCGGCATATTTTATAATTTCCTCAGCATAGATTTTAGCAGGTGGTTTGATGTAGATTGTTCGCATGTCTGGGTTGACCTCCCTCAAGTTTTTTAAACTTGTCAATCGAGAGTCCCCGACAGAATTGATTTTTTCGATTACATCATCGGTTAAGATATTTTTCAGAAACTCCTTATCTCCTGAGAAGACTTTCGTGATTAGACTCCAATGAATATCATTCTTGTCGAAATAAGCACTAATTTTTTTTATGTTGGATTTGATCTTTTCCTTCTGAATGATCAGTTCGGCCATATTTATTTTTTTAATCTCATTTCAAGGTAAGGGTTCGTAAAACCTAATTTGTTGTACAGAAACTTAGCAGGATTGTCTTTTTCTACATGCAGAGCGATATCACCTTTCGCAAGTTTAATGGCCTCTGTCATAAGTCTTTTACCAAGTCCTTCACCTCTTCGATCCTTGTGGGTGGCAATATAAACCAATATGTTCTCTGGAATATATCCACTCATACCTGTTTCATTGATGACAACAACCCCGAGAATTTTGTCAGACTCCTTTAAAACTAAAGTGAAACCACCAAAAGAGGCGTATTCTTTAACAGAGAAATCAATTGCTTTTTGAATATCTTTTTTGGAATCACCGTATTCGCCTAAATGTGTATGTAAAAAATCAATAAGATCCCTTTTTTCAAGTAGTTGTGGCTTGTTAACGGCGTTGTAAATTGTATAGCTTTGCATTAAATATGTTTTGTAGAACAAATCTACAAAATATGAGCTAAAATCTAGAAGATCTTTGAGTCAAAAATTGAAATCGATTTGACTGAATACAGGTGATTTTGTAATGAACACGCATTTAACTTTTTGTTATTCAGATAGTTGAGCTGATAAGGACAGGTGTGTGCGATTTGCAAGGGTGATTATCCGTTTTTTGGTGATAGTTCGTTCTAAAAGAATCTTGTTGTCTAGAAAACAAATCAAAAAAATCCCCTCTCAAAATGAGAAGGGATTATAAAATCATAAACTTTTAGTTCAAAGTTCAAAGTTCAAAACTCTGAAATCGAAACTCCAAACTCTAAATTCCACTAGTCTTCTAAACCTGCCAAATATCTTTCAGCATCTAAGGCGGCCATACATCCAGTACCAGCAGCAGTAATTGCTTGTCTGTATTCTTTGTCAGCGGCATCACCTGCTACAAAAACTCCGGGAACATTTGTTTTTGACGTTCCTGGTTCCTCGTTGATGATATACCCAACTTCGTCCATCTTGATATACGGTTTAAAGATGTCTGTATTTGGTTTGTGACCAATTGCCACGAAGAAACCAGTTGCTGGAATTGTATGCTCTTCTCCAGTTTGGTTATTCTTTACATGAACACCTTCAACACCTTCTTCTCCGACAACATCGACGGTCTCTGTATTGTATAGGATTTCAATATTCTCTGTATTTTCGACTCTTTTGATCATCACTTTAGAAGCTCTCATTTCATCTTTTCTGATCAACATGGTCACTTTTGTACAAAGTTTCGATAAATAGTGCGCTTCCTCACAAGCAGAGTCACCTCCACCTACGATAACAGTTTCCTGACCTCTGTAAAAGAATCCATCACAAACCGCACAAGCAGAAACTCCTCCACCAGCTTTCAATAATCTTTGCTCATTTTCAAGACCAAGGTATTTTGCAGATGCTCCAGTTGAAATGATCACCGTATCCGCATGAATCTCTTTTCCGTCTTCTGTCCAACATTTGTGAACAGGCCCCGTAAAGTCTACTTTATCAATAAATCCAGATCTAATTTGTGCGTCAAACCTTTCTGCTTGCGCTTGTAGTTCCATCATCATTTCAGGACCTGTAATTCCTTGTGGATATCCAGGGAAGTTTTCTACTTCGTTTGTAGTTGTTAACTGACCTCCTGGCTGCATTCCTTGATACAAAACTGGACTCATGTCAGCTCTAGCTGCATAAATCGCTGCTGTGTAACCCGCTGGACCAGAACCAATAATCAGGCATTTTACTTTTTCTATATCGCTCATATCTTAAAATTAACTATTAGATTTTTTAACTTCTTTACAATCCAAAAATCCAGAGATCCAAACATCCAGATATCTAGACTTGCAAAAAAAGAAGGTCAAAAATAAGGGAATTTTTGAATTTTGATTGTGATAAATATTACCCTCTTCAAAAAGCTGAGTTTTAAGAATACAAGAAAGAAATGTGAGATTTGATTTGAAATATTTCTTTTATCAAAATAAAGGGTGTATTTTTGTTGCCCAATTTTCAAAACGAGAGCATGATCGACGAAACATTATTTGTAAAGAAAAAACTTTATCCATTTCAAGAAAAAGCAGTCACACAAATAATAGAAAAACTTAAAGTCAACGACGAGAATTTCAATCTTTTATTTCAGTTACCTACGGGCGGTGGAAAAACCGTGATCTTCTCTGAAATTGCTAGAGAATACATAAAGAACTGGAATAAGAAGGTATTGATTTTGACGCACAGAATTGAGTTGTCGGTTCAGACTTCTGTCCAATTGAAAGCCATCGAAGTAAACAATAAGATCATTAATTCTGAAGTAAAGTCTTTAGAAGATCAAAACGAATTCGATTGTTTTATTGCGATGGTGGAAACGCTCAATAATCGCCTGCAAGAAAATGAAAATTTTGTTGAAGATGTAGGATTGGTTATCGTTGATGAGGCGCACTACAATTCATTCAGAAAAATCTTTCAGTACTATAAAGGATCAAATATTTTAGGGGTAACCGCAACTCCACTGAGTTCGAATAAGGCGCTTCCTCTTAATGACAATTACGATGAGTTAATTGTTGGAGAAAGCATTAAGTCACTGATCGAAGGTGCTTATTTAGCAGATGCTGAGACTTTCACCTATGATGTCAATCTTCATGGATTAAAAATTGGTTCAAATGGTGATTTCACGGTAAGTTCTTCTGAATTGGTATATGGGAACTATTTCATGCAGGAAAAGTTATTGTTTGCCTACGAAGAAGTTGCTCTTGGTAAGAAAACTTTGATTTTTAATAGTGGAATTGAGACTTCAGAACGCGTATTTGAAACCTTTAAAAAGAAAGGCTATCCGATAAGACATTTAGATTCCACTTTTTCAGATAAAGACAGAAAAGACATTATTAAATGGTTCAAAGAAACCAAGGATGCTATTCTGACATCAGTAGGTATCTTAACAACAGGATTTGATGAGCCATCAGTGGAAACTATCATTTTGAATCGTGCGACGCGCTCTTTGACTTTGTATCATCAGATGATAGGTAGGGGATCTCGAAAGCTTCCAAAAAAGGATTTATTTACGGTGATTGATCTTGGTAATAATGTAAGGAGATTCGGACTTTGGCAAGACTATATCAATTGGAATGATGCTTTTAAATACCCGGATCGATTCTTGGAGTCTAAACTGAGTGAAGAAGAGGACATGACTTTTGAGGTGGATTACGAATTGCCTAAGAAAGTAAAAGAAAAAATGGATACCGCTTTAATTGAAGAGTTCTGCATGAAGCGAGTATACGATGAAATTGTTGGAGCAGGGGAGAAAGGAAAAGAAGCTGTTGATCGATCATTGGAAAATCACGCGACTGCTATCATTGAAAATTCAGAAGATTTATACGATGGTATAGAATTGCAAGAAATGTTGCAGGAACAAATTGAATTTCGATTAAAACAGTATACCAAATTAATCTCAAAAAGTACAGACAATTATTTCAAATGGTTATTTGAAACTTATAACCGCCAATTATCTCAAAAATTGAGAGCAAATCTGGACATGTAAAAAAAGAATTGTCATAAAAATGTCATAATTTTTACACATTCTAAATAAGAAACTTAAAAGCCTGATACTTAATAGTGTCGGGCTTTTTTGATGTATTGCTTTCGTTAATTTTTTTGATAAATATCACAAGCCACTCTGATATGTGTCATACACCGCATTTCAAATGCTGATTTAATTTGTAGCTTTGAATCCGAATTGAAAGAAAAATTATGAGTGTAGTATTTATTTTGGTAGGCATTTCGATCTGTTTGGCGCTCTTCTTTTTAGGGGCTTTTATCTGGTCGGTAAAAAATGGGCAATACGAGGATGATTACACACCTTCAGTTCGCATATTATTTGAAGATGAACTCGTGAAAGCGAAAGATCATAAAGAGGTTAAAATCAAAAAATCAATTAACAAAAACTAGTGTATGGAGTTAGAAAAGTACAGCTATGACAATGCGATCGTAAAAAAGTTTTTGATCGCATCCGTAATTTTCGGGATAGTTGGGATGTTGGTAGGTTTACTTGCAGCATTTCAGTTGGTGTTTCCTGAATTAAATTTGGCCCCGTGGTTATCCTTTGGTAGGATTCGACCTTTGCATACCAATGCGGTGATCTTCGCCTTTGTTGGTAACGCTATTTTTACTGGGGTGTATTATTCACTACAAAGGTTGTTGAAAACGAGAATGTACTCGGATTTACTGAGTAATATCAACTTCTGGGGATGGCAGTTGATTATTCTTGCAGCTGCAATTACACTTCCTTTAGGATTCACAACTGGTAAGGAATATGCCGAGTTGGAATGGCCAATTGATATCGCCATCGCACTTATTTGGGTGGTTTTTGGTTGGAACATGATTGGAACCATCCTTAAAAGAAGAGTAAAGCACATGTATGTGGCTATTTGGTTTTACATTGCCACATTCGTTACGGTTGCTGTACTTCATATTGTAAACTCATTCGAAATGCCTGTAACCATGCTGAAATCCTATTCAGTGTATGCAGGTGTTCAAGATGCCTTGGTTCAATGGTGGTACGGACACAATGCGGTAGCATTCTTCCTAACAACACCTTTCCTTGGAATCATGTACTACTTTATTCCTAAAGCATCGAATAGACCGGTTTATTCTTATAGATTATCCATTATTCACTTCTGGGCCTTGATTTTCATTTATATCTGGGCAGGTCCTCACCACTTATTGTACACGGCGCTTCCAGATTGGGCTCAATCTTTAGGGGTTGTTTTCTCAATCATGCTGCTTATGCCTT
>JAUICI010000196.1 GCA_030427935.1 Bacteroidia bacterium
GCTTATTTGACTTATAATTCGGATGGAAGTCTAAAGGAAAAAGTAACCGCTTTCGTTCAGAAAAATGTGGGATCCTCAGAGAAGATTATGAAGCATTTGGAGAAGCACCTATAAATCAACATTCATATCCTGAAACTGCAATCTTTCAAAATTGATGAGGCTGTCTAGTCCATCGCGGTTAGGTACCGTGTCTTGGATAACAGTGATTCCCGCATTTGTATTGATCAAATAATCATTTCTATTTCCCGAGAAAATGGCGATGTCAAAACCGTCATTTCCGTCCATCCAATCGTCTCCATTTTTGCCTTCAAACGTGTTGTCTAAGGAGTTTCCGAACAAATGATTGTTGTATAGATTGGCATTGATATTCTGACACAGTGAATATTCAATGGAGACATCTGAAAAATATTGACTTCGATAGGTGTAGTCTGTGCCGGCAGAGAATTCCATTTCAAAATCAGCAGAAAAATCGGGATCTACTAAAATTTTGTAAGGCACATAATCCTGGAAGAAAACCTCGATGGCGTCTAAACCAATTTGATCACTGGAAAGATTGGCTCTGTCGGGATATAAATATTCCCCCCCATTCACGATTCCAGATTTTTCCCACTGACCGTAATACACTTCCAAAAGCATGGTAATGTAAGACCATCCAATCGTCCCTTGAGCTAGAAGAGTGTCAACATTGTTTGGAATCCAAACAGAATTGTTTCGGGCATTATTTGCGGCATTGTAGACTTCTGAATTATAGCCGTAGTCGGTATTGGCTACTCCGGATCGCAAGACCATGCGCATTAATTTGGTCATGGATTTATCTACAGAATTTGCATTAATAAAAGTTGGTGATCCTTCAGAAAAAATCTCCTCGAATAAAATGGGGTGGATGTCGATTGGTGCAATCAGTAAAACCCCTTCAGTAACTTCTTTTAAGTCAGCTTCAGAGTTGAAGTACATGACGCAAGAATTCTGATCTGCCAAGTAATTTGTGATATAGGATTTGTCATCTCCATGCGGACTCCCTGGATGATCTTTTAATATTCCGATCAATACTTCTCTTTGTCGAGCCAATTCAAATGCCGTAACCGAATTGGGGGCAAAAAGATGGATATAGTTTCCGTTTGGAGCTACAACTCTTGTGTATTTGTCAAAAAATTTATTGATCTCAGTTCCGGCATCGGCAGGTAAAGTGGCTACGCCGTAATTATCGGATTCATCAATGGAAATTCCGTTGATAACATCTAAATCAATTCCTTTATCGGCAATGTAGTCTTTGTTACAGGCAGTAATGAAACTCAATAACAATATGACATACAAGTATTTCAATAAATTAGAATTTAAATGCTACACCTAAACTAGGAAGAACTGGTAACTGATAAACGGCTTCTCCTGTCAAACGGTTGATGTAAAAGATGTTTTTTCTATTGTAAACATTCGTTACACTCACCTGTAGATCTAACTGAAGATCATTCTTAAATCTAAAGATTTTTTTGGCAGAAATATCCATTCTATGGTAATCAGGTAATCTTCCTTCATTGATTTCTCCGTAAAGGAAATTCTGATAAGAAGGATTGTTTGTGATCACATCTGTATCAACTCCACCTTGAGTGAAATCTACGCCTTGGAAAACACCTGCAGTTTGAGTAAATGGCATTCCAGACCCGAAGTTCCAACGGATTGTGAATTCCCAATCCAATTTCTTTCCAGCGACGTAAGTGAACATCAGGTTCACATTGTGTCTTCTATCATAAATTGTAGAATACTCTTTAAATCCATCCCATCTAGTCACTTTCGCTAGAGAGTAAGCAGCCCAAACATTAATTCTTTTTGTAGCATACTTCAAAAGGAAGTCAACTCCCCAAGCTTCACCCGACTCAATAATAAAATCTTTTTTCAATAAATCTGGGATGTCTGGAGTTGTATTGTCGTCTGGGTAAATTTTATTCGTGTTCAAGTTGGTTAATTGATTAAACCACTTGTAATATCCTTCAAGGTTGATCGATAGTCCTTTAACAATATCGGCTTCAAATCCTCCGATAGCATGCCAAGCTGACTGCAAACCATTTGAAATCTCTCTGTTGTCGCCATTTGGTTTTGTGAAATCATCCTGAACATTTGTAGGAGCAGAAAGGAATCCATAAAATAATTGCGTCACATTTCTATCGGATACGGCACTTGTAAAGTTTTGAGAATAAAGCCCACCGGCCATTTTAATTCTGAAATTTTCATGGGCATTGATCTTCATCGAAAGTCGCGGCTCAGCAAAGAACTTGTTGTAAGAAGCATAATACTGGAATCTGAAACCTGGTTCGAAAACTACAATACTCTTAACCAATTTATAAGTGGCGTATCCGGCAATTTCCATCGAGAAATTGTTTTGCTCAATTGCATAACCTAGTTGATTGTAGGTTTTAAAGTCTGTTTGAAATCCAGAAATCACAATTCCATAATCCAACTGACTCGATCCTGCCATGTAGTAAATGAAGTCAAATCCAGCATCGAAACCAAAGATTCTACTTGAGTCTGGAAGTGATAAGTTCTCCTTCATGGTTGTGGCATAATTGGAGAAGTTGATATGTCCCTTGATTAATTGCTTACTTTTTGGTGGAGTCAAAATAAAGTTCAGTCCACCACCGAATGATTGCCAGTTTAAGTTTTCAATTGCTTGATAATTCACACGATCTCCAAAATAAAATCCGAAAATCGAAAATTTGGATCCTGAAGGTGTTTTAAAACTGAACTTCCCATAAAGATCTGTAAACCTAAATGGAAGTCCTTGATCAGCTGCTTCTTCATTTACATAAGGGTACAAGCCTTTAGATGTCCATTCAATTAGGGATTGTTTCGCTGAGAAAATGAAAGAACCTGTCATCCCCTTTGGCTTATCCTCTTTTTGTTTGATTAAAGGAACTTCCAATACGGCTCTGGCCATAAACGGAGAAGCTGAAATCAGTCCAGATACTTTTTTTGTATTACCATCTTTATAAGTGATGTCCATAATGGAAGAAATTCTCCCACCATATTTCGCTCCAAATCCACCAGTATAAACTTCCGCAGATTTAATCAATTCTGTTTCAAAAACAGAGAAAAAACCAATCGAGTGAAAGGGGTTGTAGATCGTCATTCCATCCAATAAAATTTTATTCTGAATCGGTGTACCTCCACGAACATATATTTGCCCACCTTGGTCACCCGAGCTCACTACCCCTGGTGTTATGGTCAAAGCAGAAATAATATCCGCTTCACCACCAATATTAGGTACTCTATAAATGTCTTTCTTATCTAATTTGATTACCGAAACTTTTGTGTCAGTTAAATTTTCCGTTTTCTGACTGTTCACTTCTACAATGTCCAAAATCGAACCTTCTTCGATTTCAAAGTTTTTTGTCAAAATTTGGTCTTTTCCCAACTTGACCGTAGCCATTAAACTATCGTACTGAACATTTGTGATTTTGAACGTATAGGTTCCTTCTTTCAGTTTTGGAATTTGGTAAAAACCATCAATGTCGGTTACAGCTCCTGTCTCTAATTCTTTAATATATACATTCGAAAATGGGACTGGCTCACCCGTTTTTTTGTCATAAACAAAACCCTTGATAACACCACTTTGTCCTAAGACATTCCCAGTGATAACCAAGATGTACAACAAGAGTAAATTTCTTTTCATATTAACTTCACGATAGTTGGAAGGCCCAAATATAGAACATTTTTCTGGTCAAAAGTCCTAAGAATGAATCTGATTATTCAAAAATACCAATCAACTCTTGAAAGGGGGTAATTGTATATTTTGTAGATTTGCCAAAAAAAGATCATATGAAAAAGTTTCTCTTCTTACTCGCATTCTTATCGGGGTTTACAGCTTATAATCAGGCTATTGAAATTAGTCCATCCGTGAGTTATTTGTTTGGAGGTCGTATCAATTACGCACAAGGTGATTTGAAAATTGTCGACAAAGGAGCAATTGGTGTAAACGTCGGGTACGATTTCGGATTTGAAGGAGGAGTTGAGTTTTCATGGGTCGGAACCACTACAACTGCAAATTTTAATGGAATCGGACTAGGTTATGATGATGCTTCTTTTAGAATAGGAGTTCACCATTTCCAGTTAGGTGCCTATAAAGATTTTGGGAGAGAGAAACTTAAAGGTTTTGCAAATTTTTCACTTGGAGCTACGGTTTTTCAGCCAAGAGATTTAGATTTTGGAGATGAGTGGAAGTTTTCTGTTAGTGGAACTCTTGGAATGAAGTGGTTTCCATTAAAGTTTCTTGGAATTAAGCTTTATGGAAGAATGATCTTGCCAATGGAATTCGCTGGAGGCGGTGTTTGGTGTGGTATTGGAACTGGGGGAGCTGGCTGTGGGGTTGGTGTTAATACTTTTGCCGTGCTAGTTCAGGGAGATTTAGGAGCAGGATTAATCTTTAGAATCTCTACTGATTCAAAGAAAAAATCAAAATAATCGTTTTTGCTTAATTGCGCATTAGATTTAGGGAATACCCAATTAAAAGCAGCCCTTTTTAATTCAAAAGAGTTTGCTGAAATCGGGGTGTTTCAAACCATGAATGATTTGGTAGCTTTCGTTCAAGAAAAGTCACCTGAGCATTGCATCTTATCTTCTGTTTTAGCGGATCATGAAACAAACTTTTTACTTTCCCAGTTGAAAGAACCCATCCTTATTCTCAATGAAGAAACGAAACTTCCTTTTGCAAATAAATATGGTACGCCAGATTCTTTAGGAAAAGATCGATTGGCGAATGCCGCTTTTTTGGGAGGAAATTCGGATTTAGGAAATGCCTTGGTTATCGATGCGGGCACTTGTTTGAAATTTGATCTGGTTACCCAACAAAAAGAATATTTAGGAGGGTCGATCGGACCAGGATTGGAAATGCGATTCAAAGCTCTAAACAATTATACGGGAAAACTTCCGTTAATATCTTTTGAAGAAGATTACCAAAGCTTGGTTGGAGACTCTACAAAGTCATCTATAATGTCAGGTGTGAAGATCGGAATGCAAGAAGAAATAAATGGACTGATCGCAAGATATGAACAAGAATTTCCGGATTTAACAATTTTTATAACCGGAGGAGATTTAGATAAGTTTGAATTGAAATCAAAAAATACCATCTTTGCAGACCGGTTGATTACCCTGAAAGGACTCAATGAAATATTGTTATACAATCTATAAAAATCATCTTCTAGCTCTATTTGCTTTATTAGCAGTTAGTTATTCTTTTGGGCAAGGTACCTCATCACCTTATAGTTCCTTCGGAGTTGGTTTGATTAATAATACCCAACAAGCAGCTTTTAATAGCATGGGGAATGTTAGAATTGCCAATACGGATTCGGTTCTTCTCAATATTGCCAATCCAGCGAGTTATGCTTTTATCGGATATGGGATGCCAATTGTAAATATTGGAATTACTCAAAAGTTCAATAAATACGAGACTTCAATAGACTACAAGACGAAATATGATTTCGCCTTCAATAATTTATCCATGGGATTCAAAATGGGGAAAAGGTTTGGAATGGCCTTCGGACTATTACCTTATTCCCGAGTGGGATACAATATCACCACAATTAGTGATTTTCAAGGGACTGCTCTTTTG
>JAUICI010000197.1 GCA_030427935.1 Bacteroidia bacterium
GCAACATTGTTGCAGTAAAAGAAGCAAGTGGAAATTTAGAACAAGTAATGAACATTATTCAAAACAGACCAAAAGACTTTTTAGTGATTAGCGGAGATGATGCGATAACACTTCCGATGATTGCAGCTGGAGGAGACGGTGTGATTTCCGTTGTTGGAAATGCTTTTCCTAAGGATTTTAGTGCGATGGTTCAGCATGCTTTGAATAATGAGATTGAAAAAGCGAGAGAATTTCACTATAAAGTTTACGATATTATAGATTTACTCTTTTGCGAAGGTAATCCGGGAGGGATCAAAGAAGCTTGTGCAGAAATTGAATTAATGGAAAATAATTTAAGACTTCCATTGGTAAATGTATCCTCCGCAACGGCTGCAAAGATTAGAGAAACGACAAGGGCTATTTTTAAAAACTAGTGTAACTTAAATTAAAAATATCCGTATATTGTGGGTGTTCTGTGATTTAGAAACTATAAAAACGTAGATAATTTACATTTTATGAAAAAACGAATTTTCAAAGGGTCAGTAGTTGCTTCCATGGTTTTAGGATCATTGGTTGTAGTAAGCTGCGGTGGTGAAGAAGATAAAAAGAAGAACGATGCGAATACTGTAGAGCAGAATACTGTGGATACGGTACAAAACGACGTTTCAGGATTTGAATTACCAGGAATTCCTACTCCTAATGATTTATTTGATTTAGTTAAAGCAATTGGAGTTGAGAAAAAACCAGGAATTACAAATGATGTAGCCAAGGTGTCGGATTATAACGATTCCAAGTCGAAAGCATTGAATTTTGGTGTGTATTCTGCAGATTTAGGATATATCGCTTGTTTTGAGGCTGGACCAGATTTCCTAGATTACTTTAATGTGATCAAAACTCTAGGAGATGATTTAGGTATTTCAGCGGCATTCGATCCATCACTTATCAAAAGAATTGAGGAAAATGAAGGGAATCTAGATTCATTGTTTGCAGTTTCTGAAGATACCTACTTCGAATCTTACGCTTTTTTAGAGGAGAATGGAAAAGGAAAAGAATTAGCATTAATCATCGCTGGTGGTTGGGTTGAGTCTATGCACATCATCTTCGAACTTGGTGGAGATTATAAAGATGGAGCTGCAATAAATGAAAGCATTGCAGGACAGCAAGTAGTACTGGAAAGTATTATTGAATTCATGGCCAGATATCAAGATGATGACATGATGGAGATTTTAGAGAAGTTCTCAAATGTTTTGATGACATACACGGAAAACATGACTTTTGAAGAATCTGATACTCAAGTTAAGTCTGAAGGGAACAAAGTTGTTCTTGGAGGAAGTGCTGAATTCACTATGAATGAGGTCGCTTACAATGAAATTAGAAAGCAGATTCAAGAATTGAGAAACTATATTACAAAATAAGTTAACCTATGAAAAAGATTATACTTACAAGCGTATTTTTGAGCTTTGTGATGCTTATCCATGCTCAATGTGTGAAGCCGGAGTACTTTATTGTTAAAAGTAAGAAGAGCGAAGGGTACTCGATTAATGGACAATCAAAATCAGGTTATTTTGAACCAGGTGAGGTCTACGAGATGTCTTTCATTGCCTATGCGGGAATGGAGTACAAGATCACGGTGGGAGCTGATGTAGCCGATAAAGATGGGCAAATCGAGTTCGAACTGTACGAAAAGAAAAATAAAAGAAGTGAAGTCAATGGAAAAATCACCTACAAAAAGGTCGATCAAGTGGTCTTCAAAAACAAAGACAATGAAATGACGCAATCCATGGAGTTTCAGTCTACAGCAACAAGAAGAATCTATGTGAGAGTGCAGGTTCCTAAAGTTGACGGAGAAACTGGTGCTGCAGAGTCTTATGTTTGTGTAGGAGTTCTTCTAGAGCACCAACAAGGTGTGAAAACTGGAGGTGGATTCAAACAGAGATAAGAAACACTTATGATATTTTGAAAGAGAGGGATTTTGTCCCTCTTTTTTTTTACAATAATTTTTGGATGGATATTTCAATTAAATTTGGAGAATGGACAAACAAGACATCAAAAAGGCAAAGGAATTAATCACATCTTCCGGCTATATCGTAATTATTGGACATAAATCTCCCGATGGTGATTCTGTTGGAAGTTCTTTAGGATTGTACAATGTCCTGAAAAAGATACATCATGAAGTACATGTTTGCATGCCCGACCCACATCCTGGATTTCTTAACTGGTTGAAAGGATCGGATCAAATTGTGAATTATGAAGAGCATCAAGGGGAGGTCAATAAGCATTTTGAGAAGGCAGATCTTATTTTCTGTTTAGACTTCAATGCGGAATCTCGTGTTGGAAAAATGGAGGGACTTCTGAATGCGTCAAAAGCAAATAAAATCATGATCGATCATCATCAAGATCCAACAGATTTTACGGACCTAACTTTTTCTTTTCCAGATGAATGTTCCACTTGCCAGTTGATTTATAAATTCTTAGTAGAACTCGACTACGCGGATCATATTGATTCCGATTCAGGTTCTTGCTTGTATTGTGGAATCATGACCGATACAGGTTCTTTTAAATTCCCGAGTACAACAGCTGAAACCCATAGAATCATAGCCGATTTAATTGATAAAGGTGTAGATCACTTTAAAATTCATGAAGAAGTTTTTGATAAAAACACGGAGCAAAAATTAAAATTGCGATCCTATATTCTAAGTAATAGTTTACAAGTTCTGAATGAGTACAAAACGGCCATTATCTCAGTTACTGAAAAAGATCTTGAATCCCATGGTTATATTAAAGGAGATACTGAAGGTTTGGTGAATGTGGCGCTTTCACTTGGTGTCGTTAATCGAGCTGCTTTTTTCATGGAGAACGATGGATTAATCAAAATCTCCTTTAGATCGAAAGGAAAGGAAAATCCAGTCAACAGTATAGCCAATAAATATTTTGATGGGGGAGGTCATATTAATGCAGCAGGTGGAAGGTATTTAGGTTCTATTGATGATGCAATAACTAAATTTGTAACAGTTTTACCTGAATTCGTTTAATAGAGTATGTATAGAGTATTGATCATAGTATTGTTTTTCCTCGGTTTTCTTGTTTCATGCGCAGAGGAAAAACACGAAGAAAAGAAAGAAAAAGTTCCCGAATATGATAAGGAAAAGTCCATTGAGATGTTCAAGGAATTTACGGAAGAAGAAAAGGAAGAGATTGATAATTTTGTAAAGAGGCATCCAGATTGGAATTTAAAACCTACAGAAACGGGTTTGCTCTATTCGGTTTATTCTGAAGGAGAAGGAGAACTGATTCAACCTGGTCAAACTGCAATTGTTTCCTATGAAATTTCAGGTTTGGATGGTTCAGTTTATTATGAGTCCGATTCTCTGGAAACAGAATCTTTTAAGGTCGATAAAGCAGATATTGAAAGTGGTATTCATCAAGGAATCAAATTATTGAATAAAGGAGCCAAAGGAAAGTTTATTATTCCTTCTCATTTGGCCCATGGATTAATTGGTGACATGGATAAGATTCCACCTTTATCCGCTGTGATTTACGATATTCATTTGGTCGATATTAAATGAGAACTCTATTCTTGTTTTTGATTATTGTTTTAGTCTCCTGCTCGGAAAGTCCAGAGAAATATGAAATGATTCGTTTTGGGAAAACTTCAGAGTCTCCTGAACCTGAGGATGCACTTTTAATTGAGCTAGAAGACGAAAATGAAATCAAAGTGAAGATAATTCATCCAAATGAGCAAGATAAAATTCAAAATATACTTTATCATATTGGTATTGGAGATTTAATCCAATTAAATGAAAAAATAGGGGAGTACGATTCCAAAACAAAGATTCAACTTCTAGATTGTCGGGATTCGGAATATATTCGGGGAATCGAAAAAGGTGTGATGCCCTTGGATACGGAAGAATCCATTCGTCTAGTTCAATACTTGTTTTCTACTGAAACTCGTTTTGAGTATAAAGCCGGAATTTTTGTAAAAGCCGCAGTGAAGTCGGGGAGTGGAATTAAAGGAATCAAGAATTCCATATATCGAGTTGATATGGAATGCGAACTTTTAGGCGGAAAAAAAGTATACAGTACTGCAGGATCGAGTACTTTATTTGAGTTTAATAAATCCATGCCCGGTCAGGTGACTCCTGGTTTAGCTCTGGTCATGGACATGATGGAGGTGGGTGATGAATATGAAGCATTGATTCCATCTTCGCTGAGTTTTGGTGAAAAAGGGATTGAAGGATTGGTTCCTCCCAACTCACCTTTAGTGTATAGATTAAAATTGATCGAAATTATAAGGTAAATGAAAAAAATAGGATTAGGAATATTGGTTACAGGAATTCTTCTTTCCTGTAGCACAGAAGGAGTTCAAACTGAAAAGAAAGAAAATGCAGGGCTTGAAGTCAAAGATTCTGCTCAGGCGAATACAGTAGATACTTTAAGCGAAGAGCTTTCGGTTCAGATTGATTCAAACTCAACAGAGAAAGAGTTTCCTTCAGGATTGAAGATAATATGGGAGAACAAGGCTTCTACTGAAAGATTGAAAATAGGAGATGTTGTAAAATTGGATTATGTAGGGAGAACCGCAGACGGTAAAATTTTTGATTCTTCTCGAAAAGTGGGAAGACCGATTCCGGCGAGAATTGGCTGGGGAATGCTCATCCCGGGATGGGACAAGGCACTTCAGGAAATGGCTCTAGGGGAAAAAGCAAAGATTGCAATTCCAGCTGCATTAGCTTATGGAGAGAAAGGAGACAATAGAAGAGTGGGACCAAATACTGATTTGAATATTGAATTGGAGATCAAAGAAAAACTGAAACCTGTATTTGATAGTGCCGGAATCAAGGTTTATATCGTGGAAGAGTTTTTAAAAGGGGAGAACCCTAGAAGTGTTAAAGGTCATGAAAAAATGATGTTTGATTATTGGTCATTTACTGATGAAGGTAAAAGATATGATTCCTCTTATGAGAAAGGCCATCCTTTTGTGTGGCATATCGGTGACCAAAACTTGAATTTCGGTCTTAGAACTGGGCTAATGCAACTAAAAGAGGGGAATTCTGCGTATATTCATGTGCCAGCCGAACATGGGTTTGGTAAGAAAGGATTGAAAGGAATGGTCAAGCCTAATCAGGACTTGATGTTTATTGTACAGATTAAAAAAGTTGAATAATTATAAAATCGAAGAATCATGAAAAACACAATTTTAGTATCAGCAGCAACTGCTTTTGTCACAACGGTCTTAGTCTTGTTTACCGTTGCGATGTGTAAAGGTCATGGTCATGGATGCAAGAGTTCTTGCGGTTCAGGTCATGGTGGAATGCGCATGGAAAAAAGAATGCATCACGGTCATGGTGGTGGACACGGGCATGGAGCTTGTTCAAAACAAATGAAGAAAAAATGTAAATCTGCATGTTCCGGAGATATTTCGGCGGATGAAAATGTAGAGATCGAAAAGAAAGTGATCATCAAGAAAGTAGAAGAAGAGAACTAAAACTTTATTCCATAAAAAAAGCCTCGACAAATAGTCGGGGCTTTTTTATTTCTATATGAATGATTTTATTTGATCGTAAGCTCAACTCTTCTGTTTGCTTTTCTTCCTTCCGGAGTATCG
>JAUICI010000198.1 GCA_030427935.1 Bacteroidia bacterium
ACAAACCTTATTGTCTTCAATACTATCATTGATAATATTATCGGAGCTGATGTTTGAATTTGGAACAATGATTCTTTTGTTCTCGAAGTTGACAATTACTGTGTGTCTCAATGTGATGTCTTCTACAATCCCATAATCCAGTGTACCTACTTTAATCATGTCACCAATCCGAAAAGGTCTGAAAATGATTATAAAGATTCCACCGATAACATTTGCAAAGGCTTCTTGAGCGGCAAAACCAATAACGGCAACTAAAATACCTGCACCAGCAAGTAGGGTTACGGCAACTGACCGAAAAGCCGGAATCATGGAGATGATCACACCAATGGCAATCATCCAAATCACAAATGAAATCGCGTTTTTAAGAAAGTTTATTCTGGTAAGGTCCTTCTGCTTTTCCTTATTGTGCTGGTTTGCTTTCGCAATAAGAAGTCGAATAATTCGAGTCGCGATCAATGCAAATAGCATGATGACTCCCATTGCGATCCATGTTTGAACTGAAATATTCATAGAATACAAAAAAAGTAAATTGCGATATGTTCAGAAAGAAAAAGCAAAAAAAAATCCCCAAAACTGCTTATTGAAAGACAAATGAGCTTTGGGGATAGCGGGTATATACTAAACCTTTTAGTTCTTTATGAGTTTCATTCTTCTAATATCCATTCCGTTTTGAATTTCTACTAGATAAACTCCTTGAGGATGATCAAAGTTCAAATGAAGCACCTTTTGTCCGTTTTGATTAAGCGCTTCAATTAATTTTCCTTCGGAAGTAAAGATTTTCAAACTGGCTTCATTCATTGAACCAAAATCGAAGGTGATTTTTCCGTTGGTTGGGTTGGGATACAAGTTCACTTTTTCAATTTCATTTTCATCTAAACTAACGGTTGCGACTGTATTACACACTGAAGTATCCTTACATCCGTTCAATGTGATTTCAACCGCATAATCTCCATTCATAGTTGGAGTAAAAGCTTGATTGTTGGCTCCCAAAACAGGAGTAGAGTCTGCACAATTCAACCAAACATAGGCTGCTCCTCCTTGATCCGCGGTGAGTACAGGATCGTTTGCGGTGACATTAACATCAATTGTGGTCACGGTTAAATCCAAAGTCACTACCGAATCACATCCATCTTGATTCATCAAGGTAAAAGTTGCAGAGTTATTGTCCGAGTAATAAGTGTTTCCATCAATCCAAACTAAGGAATCGCAGGCGTTTTGCATGTCTGTTCCCGTATTGGAGAATCCCATCGTTAGATTAATTGTCAATAAACTGTCACATCCTGCAAGATTCGGAATGGTATCCTTAATATTCATTTGAGATGCCGAATAAGTTTCATCCCCACTTGGCACGGTGTAGGAGTCGCAGGCTGTTTCTGTTAAGGTATTTGTTGTATTTGAGCATCCTGGCTGACCAGTAACAACGATATCATCGATTAATACTATTCCTTCAGGAAGTATCGATCCGTCTATCGCAGTAGAAGCTCTAAATCCGATATAAAAAGTGTTATAGCTGGAAGCTCCAGCTAAGCTTAATGAAACAGATGACCAAGCATTGTTTGCAGTATTGTAAGTTCCAATTACGGTCCAGGCTCCAGCATTTGATTCCTTGTAAAGAACCTCTAGTTGACCAATTCCATTTAAACCCGGAAAACCAGCTGCAGTTCCGTCATCGATACGATAAGAAAAATCCAAGGTTGGACTATTTGTATTTACGCCAAAATCCATCTCCGGACTAACAAGTGTAAGAGAAGTTCCAGATGGAACACTCGAATAGGCGTATTGAGGATTTCCTCCAAAATTGATCGTAGCTCCATTGTCACAAGTCCAATCATAAGTCATATTCCCTTCTTCTGTCCATCCAGCATTTCCAGGAATAGGAAGGCCACTTGTGATATTGTCAAAATCCCCAATATAAGTTCCAGGAACTGTTGGCGCAAATGGTTCGATCTCGACTTGGGAAAAGGAAAATAAACTAAAAGATAGGGAGGCTAAAGCGATGTAGAATTTTTTCATAGACTGAGTATTAAGTAATTGATATCACTCAAATATAGGAAAAAATAGCTAGACTGCTGAAAACGAACGGAGTGACTATTGAGCTGGATTGATGATTAAGATTTCCGTATCTTTCAGAATGTATTCTGGTAGATCATAGGTATTCATGACGGCTATCTTTCTTCCTTGGGATTTTAAATCTGAGATTAGCTTTTGATCGGGCAATTCCTCGTAACAAAGATTTCCAGAGTAAAACATTAAAGGAATATTGGCGTGCAGAGAAAGTCTTGTATTGAAAAGCATGTATTCTTTCCCTAAATCCATATCGCGAAACTGCACCACAAATGCATGATTGCGCATTAGGGACTCTCTAACCGGATTTTTTTGTCTTGGATTTTCGGCATGATGCATTTCGATTCGGCCAAAATTGAGGAAATTAATGGAGAGGTATCCCAAAGTTCCAATCATCAGTGTAGTTAGGATAAATTTGTTTTTAATTTTTTCTCCAATTCGTTCGTAAAAGGTGTCGAGAAATGCTCCAGCTCCTAAAATCAGAAAAGGCATCATGATTAAGGTGAAAGCAGGCATCTTGGTTTCGGCAATGGAATAGAATAGGTAAACAAAAGCGATACTTAGAAAAGTCATTAAAATATACTTTCGTTTTTCCATTTTGAATAGAATAGAAATTAAGCCTAAAACTAAAAGAAAATCAAACCAACCAAATCCATTGTCAGGATTCCCATCTCCACTTCCATACATCCAATCTGCGGCTTCTTGAAAGTGGTACCAGAAAGATCCTGCATGACCTTCAACAGCTTCAAAAAAGTGCTTGGAATTATAGGCGAATTCATGTTGTGCTTGTTCAGGAAATTGATTTAGAATATAAAGTTGCCAGGGTAAGAAAACGAGAATTGTAATGGCTCCCGCCAGGACCATCGGAACATAAGATTTTAGATTCCACCGATTCTTTGAATCAAAAAGAAGATGGTTGAGAAACCAAATGACATAGACCAATAAACCCATCAGCCATTTGGTCAAAACAGCTGCCCCTGAAAGCAATCCGAGCACGACCAACCAATACTTTTTACCTGAGTTTTGATATTCGAACCAAGCCCAGAAACTAGCGGTCACATAGAATAAAAAGGATAAATCATTATGATCCGTATGGTAGAAACCGGAAACCAATTCCAAAGGAAAGTAAGCACAAGCAAATAGTACTCCAGCGTAAAATCCTGAATTCCCGTTAATAGTGAGCTTTCCCATTCTGTAGATGAGTATGGGAATCAATGAAAATAGGACGACACTTGGCAGTCTAACAGCCATGACTGATGGACCAAATATTTTGATCGAAAGGGCGATTTGCCATAAGAAAAAGGGCTGTTTGTGGAGCCAGACGGTATTGTGAATCCATGCGTTCGGATCATGGGGAACTGGGTTTTCCTTGTACAACATTGGAGTGAAGAAATCCTCGCTCAAATTGAGTCCCACCATTGCATGATATTGCTCATCCCAAACCCAAAAGAAGGGGTCCAAAGCCGCCATGAAATAAGCCATTGCAAATGCTCCTCCAAAAAGAAAAAACAAAGCAATGGTCTTCTTCCAGTTCCACAAAATCATGGAAGCAAGCAACAAGGTAATTGCCACATAAAAAGGCCAAATTTGTTCTGAACTAAAAGAGCTTAAGGGCATAAAATTAGTTTCGAGCGGCGAGTGCCGAGTATCGAGTTAAAATTTCTTTGTGTGCTAAGATAGAGAATAATTGAAATACCAAAGAAAGTCGATTTCCGATAAAACCTTTTGCTCCAAACTACCAACTAATCTAACATTCTGCCACAGCAACATTTACAGCCAATCCACCTTCAGAAGTTTCTTTGTATTTTGAATTCATTTCTTGAGCAGTGTCCCACATGGATTTTACAGCGGTGTCTAGATCTACGATTGCTGAATAGGGGTCTCCGGAAAGAGCCAAATTACATGCAGTTATCGCCTTCATGGCGCCCATGGCATTTCTTTCGATGCAAGGAATTTGAACTAAACCTCCAATGGGGTCGCATGTTAGACCTAGATGATGTTCCATGGCAATTTCCGCAGCCATGAGGATTTGTTTGGGACTTCCGCCCATGACTTCAGTTAGACCTGCTGCGGCCATAGCTGAAGATACGCCGATTTCGGCCTGACAACCACCTACAGCTGCAGAGATTGTGGCGCCTTTTTTGAAAATGCAACCGATTTCTCCTGCGGTTAATAAGAATCGATCCACATCTTTTAAGCCATTGTGCTGATGAAACATATAGAAATAGAATAATACTGCCGGAATAACACCAGAAGCCCCGTTAGTTGGGGAAGTCACCACTCTTCCGAGGTCTGCATTTTCTTCATTTACGGCTAAAGCGAAAGTGGAAACCCATTTATTTATTGTGGTAAAATCTTTGTTTGATTTTTTAATTAATTCGTACCATTCTTCTTTTCCTTCGTATTCGTAGCCTTGAACCAATTTATTGGAAATATCTTTTGCTCTTCTTTTAACCTTTAAGATTCCTGGCAAGACGCCCTCCGTCGTACATCCTCTATAAATGCAATCTCGCATGTTTGCGAAAATTTCTCTTAAATCTGCAGTGATTTCATCTTCTGATTTGAAGGTTTTTTCATTTTCAAAAACGATTTCACATATTCTTTTCTTTTCCGATTCTGCATGGTCAAATAAATCGGATGCCTTCTGAATAGGGAAAGGGAGTTTTTTTAGATTGGTTTCAACTGATTGATCAACGCCATCTTTTTCAATAAATCCACCTCCAACAGAAAAGTACTTTTGACTATGAACGTTTTTAGACTCAAAAAAGGCTGAAATCACCAATGTGTTTGGATGTGCAGGGTCGTTTTCTTTTCTAAAAACAATGTCTAAATTTGGGTTGAAAGAAATATCTTTTCCATTGATTTGAATAGTGGAATTCGACTCAATTTCTTCAATATAGGAGTTGATTTTTGAGGTGTCGACTGTTTTGGGGTCAAAGCCCTGAAGCCCCATCATTATTGCGATATCAGTACAGTGTCCTCTTCCCGTCTTAGAAAGTGATCCGAAAAGTTCAATTTTAATAGAATCAAAACTCTTGGATTCGAGTTCTTTAGTAAAATCTTGAGCCGCCTTCCAAGGTCCAAGCGTATGAGAACTGGAAGGTCCAACACCAATTTTAAATATGTCGAAAACACTGATTGCCTCCATATGCAAGAATTAAAAATCGGACAAAAATAAATGGATTTTCGAGAAAACTACTTTAATAAATAATTAAGAACAGAATTGTTAGAAAATGTGATTAAAAATTCTCTTGGATCAACCGTTCTTTATGTTCAGAAATATAGTTTGCAAAAGCGTTTGAAGCTGGAGTTAACTTCTTTCCTTGTGCGTAGATTAAATACCAGCTTGTCGTTATAGGAAGACCTTTCAATTTGATAATTTCCATGGAACCATGTTTAATCTCATTCCGAATCCCAATTCTAGGCATGATTGAGAGTCCTAATCCGGCTCGAACGGCTTGCTTTGTGGCTTCATTGGAGACAAGTTCCATAGTTTTCG
>JAUICI010000199.1 GCA_030427935.1 Bacteroidia bacterium
AACTTTAGTAGTATTTTTCGCAAATTCGCACTCATATATTGAAATATCCTTTTGAAACGGCTGACAATAATAACGATAAATTTTAATAACCGAGAGGGCTTGGAACGTACTTTCAATAGTATTCGCAAGCAATTGAACTCAGAGATTGAATATATCGTTGTAGATGCAGATTCAAGTGATGGGAGTCAGGAACTGATCGAATCCAATTCAGAAATCATTGATCAAAAGATTATTGGAAAGGATAAAGGTATTTATGATGGCATGAATAAAGGGCTCTCCATTGCTCAAGGAGAGTATTGCATATTTATAAATTCTGGAGATGAACTTCTTTGTCCGAACTTGTGTGAGCTTCTAGTTCAAAATGAAGCTTTTGATTGTATTTATGGAGATACCGAAATTCATTATCAAAATGGATTTGAAAGAATAGCCAAAGCAGAAGACCAAGAGAATTTGTGGAAGTCACTTCCTTTTGTGCATCAAAGTGTAGCTGTAAAAACGAATGTATTGAAATCAAATCCGTTTGACTTGAACTACCGTTTTTGTTCAGATTACGAGCTTTTTTGCAGATTGGAATCTAAGGGGCATAGTTTTTTGAGAATAGAGAATATTATTGCTCGTATTGAAGCAGGAGGTGTTTCTGATGAAAAGAGAGATGAGGCTACTAAGGAAGTGTTTGAAATCTCGAATAAATATCGAAACCTGACAACCGAGCAAAAGAGTTATTTCGAAAATGAGATTAAAAGAGGTCGTAGAATCCAAAAAGTAAAAAAGTGGATTCCTTCAAGTCTGCTTAAATTTGCTCTGAAAATGAAGTATCGAAAATGAAAGTGCTCTTTGTTCAAAATATCGAAGGAATTGCAGGGTCGGAAAAATATTTTCTACAATTGATTCCCATGCTCAAAGCAAAGGGACTTCAAGTTGAATTTCTTTCGGTTTATTTGGAAAGTAGGAAAGAGGGCTATGAACAGTTTCAGAAGATGTTGGATGATCACGACATCGTTTCGCATTCTTTTGGTACCAAGAAATATTACAGCCCGGCATTGCTAATCAAATTGAAGTCTTTTTTCAAAGAGAATCCGTACGACATTATTCACAGTCATTTAATATATGCCGATTTTTGGGTGGCTTCATTGAGGAAAATGGGTCAGTTGAAGAATTCGAAGACCGTTTCCACACTTCACGGATATCAAGAAAAAATCTATGTAGATTACTGCTTGAAACCTGAAGAATTGCCGAAGAATTTATACTATCGAATTGCCAAGTTTAGCTATAAAAAAATTGATCATGTATACGCATGTTCTTATGGTTTGAAATCCTTTTATGATCGATCTGGGATTCAGTTTCCAGCAGGCATTGATGTTATTCAGCATGGATTTGAATATCCTGATATTGAGGAGAAAGAAGAGCCAAGAGATCGTGTAATTTTGTCTATAATTGGGAGAGTAATCCCGAGAAAAGGACATCATTTGGTCTTACAGGAATTGCACAAAATCATAGATAAGTATCCAAATGTCTTACTCAGAATAGTTGGCGATGGAACTGAATTGGATCAGTTGAAGTCTTATGTGAATGAAAATGGTTTGAATGACCAAGTCGAATTCACCGGTTTTAAGTCCAATGTACATTATTATTATCAAAACTCAGATATCGTTTTGGTTCCTTCTTATGCAGAGGGATTACCACTTGTGATTTTCGAAGCTTATAATCATTCGAAACCCGTGATTGCATTTAGAACAATCGGACCAGAAGAAGCTGTTCAAGACGGGAAAACAGGTTTTTTAGTTGAACCTTTTGATTCCGGTATGTTTGCTTCAAAGATTTTGGATTTGTTAGCAGATAAAGCCTTGATTAAGTCGATGGGGCAAGAGGCCAATAAGCTATTGAATGATCATTTCACCATCCAAAGAATGACTCAGGAAACCTACGACTACTATCAAAAAATCAAGCAAAATTAGCCTTTCGGCGCCATTTTAAGTTGGCCGTGTAGATCAACATAAATGTAAAGAAAGGCATGATAGGCATTTTATATCGAACTAGAGCTCCAAAATTATAAGAAGTAAATCCTGCTGCAAATCCGAGGATAAAGCAGAAAATGATTCCGAAACCCAGGATGGGATCAGAAAAAACGAATCGAACCGAACGGATTCCTTTATAGAAAATAAAATATACGAAGAGTAAAAGGAAAATAAGACTTTCTACGGCTGCAAGCGCTGTAGTGGCATTCCGAATTTCCCAGATATAGGGTCTGAAAAAAGTAACATTTAGAGCGGCCGGAATCTTACGCACGACCCCGCTAGCGGTATATTCGATTTCACCTAAATTATAGGTTGAACCTCCAGTTGTTACGTGCCAAGTATGGAATCCTCTAGTCTGCTTTTCTAGATTTTCGATCTTATATTTCTCGGTTGATTCGGCTAATTGATTAACTAAAACAAAAAGAGAAACTCCAAAAACAGCTATAAGAAGTGGCCCCGATAGTTGCTTTATCAAAGGGGATTTAATTGTACCAATCACTCTTAAATAAGCTGCGAAAAATAAGGGTGGAATTAGTGAAATAACAATGTACGACTTTAGTTTGTAGATTACAGTTAAAGATAGTAGTAATACAAGGGCATACAAGATCAAATTCTTATTCGAATTGATGAACAATCGGTAAAAGCAATAAAATGCGAGTCCGATGAGTCCAAATACCAAGCTGTCTTTGATGATACCGCTCGACCAAAAGATAACTGTTGGGACTAAAAAGGCACAGGCAAAAGCTAATTTTGTCGAGTTATTGAACCAGGAATTAAAAACTTCAAAAATGGCCCAGGATCCAACAAATGAAAACATCGAAGTCCAAAAAACCATGATCAGATAATTATTGAAAGAAATGATCTGAAAAACGGATAAAATCCTAACCATAAACCACTCCTCATCAGTCCTTGCATAGGGGATTTCGTAATGAATTCCAGGAATCATGCTCAAGGTCTGTTCCGAATTGGAAAAAAGTGCTTTGAAATAAAGGTCTGGGTTTTCCCAGAAAAATTGAGACAAGGTCCGAGATCCCCCAAAATAGAGGAAAGTATCACCAACTTTATACAAATAAAAGAAGATGATAGCGAAAATGGCTCCTCCCAAAAGCTTTATGCCGAATGCAGCGGGTAAATAAGCGTATTTCGGGTCTTGCTTTTTCTTGTATCCTGAATAAAACCATACGACACTAAAGCCCACTATTGAGAGCAAAGAAAATAGGATCCAATCTAAAGGAGAAAGCGTCATGGTTTAGTATACTGAAAATTGGGGAAAAAGTTAAGGGGGTATTGGTGGAGGGGTGAATGGTGGAGGGGTGGAGGGGTAAGAGTGAGTTAGAGTGTGAGAGTGGTTGTTTGTTGAGGGTGATTGGTGGAGAGGTTGGGGGTTTAGAGTGCGAAGATAGCTGTTTAGTGGAGTTTTAGAGTTAATCAAAGTGAATAACATCATTCATCAAAAGCCTCCATGAGTTCGGAGTTGGCTACATACATGCCGAAGTAGGGGAGGTCTTTGTCTATTCTTTTGATGAAAAGGACGAAGGGTTTGTCGAACACAAGGTTTTTGGGTTTTCGTTCTTCTTTTTCTTCTTTCTTTTCTTCAATTTTGGCTTGGGATTTTATTTGAGCTCCTTTTTCGTTTAAAACGAAGGCAATTCTTTGATAAAATTCTTCTACCGACCATAATTCTGTACCAACATAAAACGTATTACCTTGATATTCTGCGTAATTATGTTCTATATTAAAAGAAAAATTTGGGATGATAATTTGGTCTTCCTCGAGTAGGTAGTTTTTCCAATAGAAATCATCTTTTTCCCTTTTTAAATTAGCATTCTTAAGATTTTTAGAATAATCGTCAAAAACTTTTTTTAAGCTTCTTTTTTTCCGAAAATCACCTTTGATTAGGATGATTTGATGTTCCTTATTCTTTGGTGTTATCAGAATACTAAAGTTATCATCATTCACGTAATAATTGAGATCAAATAACTGGTGTTTATGTCTTGAATTTCTTGCAGTAAAAGCTTTAACCTCTTCAGAATTATTGAAAAGAAAGGGACTGGGGTATTTTTTTCCATAAAGTTCAAATGGTAGGTTGAGATCAATGGAAGCAATTACTTCTATGACATTGGCCTCCACTAAAACTTGCACAGAATATTCGTCAGAATTTAAAACATTTTGATGAAATTTTTTTGCAACAAGTTTCTCGAGATTGGGGTTGGAATATTTTGTGGGAGTTTGAGCATGCGCATTTTGAGCTTGTTCGAGAGCTTCATTTATTGTGAAACAATAAATGCCATTTCTTTCTAGATTAATCCTTTTATCAAAAGCTTCTAAGAAGTCGGTTTCTTTCAAAGAATCTAATTTAACCACTTTGGGAAAAGCATCTTCGTCTGAGCGGGAACCTTCGTTTCGACATCCAAATATGAATTGGGTAAAAAATAAAAAGTAAGCTAGCCGTCTCATAATTAATAAATTTTCACATCAGCACATCGAAAAATCAATTATTCATTTTTTGAAGCTGATTCAATTCAAAATACTTTCCAGATTCAGATTTCATTAGCTCTTCGTGATTGCCTTCTTGGATGATTTGTCCTTTTTCCATCACGATGATTTTGTCAGCATTTTTAATGGTAGAAAGTCTGTGTGCGATTACGATGGAAGTTCTTCCTTTCATTAAATTATCCAAAGCGTCTTGAACTAGTTTTTCTGATTGCGAATCCAATGCGGAAGTGGCTTCATCCAATATTAAAATTTCAGGGTCTTTCAATAAAGCTCTTGCGATGGCAATTCTTTGTTTTTGTCCACCAGATAATTGAATACCTCTGTTTCCAACTTCGGTATCAAACCCTTCTGGAAAACCATTGATGAACTCTAAGGCATTGGCTTGTTCCGCCGCTTTTTGGATTTCCTCATCCGTAGCATCAATTTTTCCGTAAGCAATGTTTTCCTTGATGGAACCACTAAATAGCAATACTTCCTGAGGAACTAATCCAATATGATCTCTCAAATGTTCCGTTTCTATTTCAGCCTGATTCACCCCATCAAATTCGATAGCACCTTGATCAATATTGTAAAATTTCAATAACAGTTGCGTAATAGTTGATTTTCCAGCTCCAGATTCTCCAACGATGGCGAATAGTTGACCTTGTTTTACGGAAAAGCTCAAATCGTTTATAACCTGAATCTCTTTTCTTTGTGGATAGGCAAATTGAACATTTTTGAATTCTATATTCCCAACGATGGAAGGTTTTTCTTTCCCTGAAAAAACAACCGATTCATCATCTTCATCTAGAATGTTCATCAAGGACTCAGTAGCTCCAATCGCTTTTTGAATCTTGGCGTATAAATCGGGTATAGAGCCAAAAGAAGCCCCCATCATAATAGTGAAGAGTAGGAAAGTATAGAATAAATCTTCCGGAATTTCTCCGTTCATTTCGCCCACTGCGCAAGGGTTTGAACACGCTTGGAGCAATGCGGATCTCCGAGCCAAGAAATGTCCAGAGTATTTCCGAACTTCCTCATCGGAGGCCTCCTGAAGTTCGGAG
>JAUICI010000200.1 GCA_030427935.1 Bacteroidia bacterium
CTGATTAAACGCTCTTAATTTATCCCCTTTATCAAGTTTCACGGGAACTCTTGATAAAATGACAATCAGCTTCTTTTTATCAGATAATTTCTTCATAGAACTGAATCAATTCATCCACTATTTTATCATTATCAAAAGTAGATTCGACCAGTTTTCTCGCGTTCTGCCCGATTCGAAGCACTTCTTCTGGGTTTTCAGAAACAAACTTGATCTTCTCTCTAAATTGTTTAGGGGTATCGGCGATTAAAATATTTTCACCATCCTTATAATCAATTCCTTCAGCTCCTATTGAAGTAGAAATAATTGTTTTTCCCAAAGCCATTCCTTCAATGATTTTCACACGGATTCCACTAGCGGATAGCAAAGGAACCAACATCACATCATAGGTATTCATGAAGTCATAAGCGGATTCCACTTCACCATGAATTTTAATCTTCTTACTTTCTTCTCGATACAGCCAGTCCGGCATATTTCTTCCGGCAAGATGAATTTTGAAATCTTTATCCATCTTTTTCACCACCTTGTCGATAAGCCACAAAATCGCTTCTTGGTTTGGGCTCCAATCCATTGAACCAATATGAAAAAAGCTCACAGTTTTGGATGCCTTTTTGGCTTTTTCAAATGGAATATCTTTCAAGTTAATTCCGAATGGAATCGACTTTATCGGGACGTGGCATTCATGTTCTTTAAATCGCTGTGTGTCTTTACTGCTAATAGAAGCAATCGCATTCACCTTATTGATCACATCAAGCTCGTAGGCTTTTAGATTCTTAGCTAAATGTTTCAGGTAAAGCTTCTTTAATTTCTTTCCCTCCGTATTCGACAATCTTTCCCATATGATGTATTCCAGGTTGTGTGATCTTAGAACCGTTTTTGCCTTAGAATGTCTTTTAATTGTACCTAAATAGGGCGTCATGAAAAGAGATTCTAAATGAATAATGTCGAAATCTTCCGAATCCAAAATTGCAATCAATTTCTTTTCAAAATCCGGAGAGAAAAATCGGGAAACATTGTAAGAATCTCTAGTCACCAAACAAGAAAAAGCATCTACAATATTGAGTCTTACATCAATATAAACACTTTCAGGATTGGTTTGCTTTCGGATTTCTTTTGGGAATTTCGAGATTAAAAATGGGTGCTTATCAGTAGAAACCGTGAGCACTTTGGTCTCAATCCCTTTTGAAACAAGTCCAGCTGTAATATTACCCATAGCAATTGAACCGCCATCATAAGATGGAAAAGGGGGTTTATTGCACAACTGAAGTATTTTCATTAGCCTTTGTTCTTACGCAAATTTAGTCTTTTAAATACTCTTAAAAAACCAAATACTTTCAAAAACGCTTCCTTTCTAAAAATTTGCGAATCATTGGCGGCTTTGTACATGATGAATACGGCAACTGGGGCTAAAACAAAAGTACTTAACCACATACCCACCCAGGGTTCTAGAACTTGTGACTTGACCATCTTCTGCCCAGTAATCATCAAAACATAATAAATGATAAAGAGAAATACAGAAACCACAATTGGCATTCCCAATCCACCTTTTCGAATAATAGCGCCTAATGGAGCTCCAATACAGAAAAGAACAATTATCGAAATAGACAAAGTGAATTTACGGTGCCATTCCATCTCATATTTGTCAAGATTCACCTCTCGATTCTTTACAATTTGAATGTATTGCGTCAACTCATTTTTCCGATTTCGAAGTTTAACTCCAGAAGTTTGAATTGCGGAATTCATTTCAGCCGACTCCCAATTCTTTATATTAATAATCTTTTCATCTATGGGTTTTGGTTGCTTTGTAGGAGTGGGTTCTGCCCGTTGTGGAGCTTCTTTTTTAGGAGGAACTTTATTCGGATTGACAACCTTTTTAGGGTGTTCCCCTTTTTGGGCTTGTTTCTTAACATTTTCAGCTTTTAAAATTCGGTCTCCGATATCATTCTTCTTATCAGTTTTGGGTAAAATCTCCCCTCTTGCCTCAGCGATCTTCGTTTTAGAAATAAAATATTCGTGTTGACTTTTAATATTCTCACTGAAATTCTCCAAAATCAACAGATTCAGGTCTTGCACAGAATCCATGGCTGTTTCCAGCTGATGAATATTCAGCATCTCGACATTGTTTTTGAAGATTTCCTGATTGGATCTATTGGTTGTGAAATCTGAAAGATCAAATCGAATCGTGGCTTTTTCAAATTTCGACTTTCGAAAAGGCATGTTTTTGGTATTGTCTCCGCTATTGGGAGTCACACTTTCATAAACTCGACCATTATATAAGCTTAGGTAAAGGAATTTTTGATCCGAAGAATTGTACATTTCTCCAGACTCCGCCTTAATGACGTTGATATTACGAGAGATTTTATGATCATAAATCAGGATTCCTTCTAGTTTTGAATTCTCCTTATCGATCTTATCCGCTTTGATCGCATAGCCATCAAATTCATAATAAAACTCCCCTTCATCCAAAGTGAAAGTTGGTTTCTGTTGTTGAATATCATACATGATCCATCGCCATTTCAGATTAACGACGGGTAAAGCATAGTTGGAGAAATAGAAAGTTCCCACCGATAATAAGATCATCGTAAAAATCAACGGAAACAAAATTCGATAAAGAGACAATCCTGAAGCCTTCAAGGCCGTGAGCTCATTGTTTTCAGCAATATTCCCCAGAGTCATAATCGAGGAAATAAGAACGGCTAAAGGCAAAGCCAGAGGGATAATACTCACAGAAACATAAAACAGAAGTTCCATTAAGATGAAGGTATCCAAACCTTTTCCCATGAGGTCGTCGATATACTTCCAAAAGAACTGCATAACCAATAAAAATATGGAGATACAGAAAGTAATGGCAAAAGGTCCAACGAAGGACTTAATCGTAAATGTGTGTAGTTTTTTCAATGCACTTATAACAATGAAAAACGGGAATTATTGTATGAATTAGGAACCAAGAACGTGCTTCAATTCAGCGATTTGGTTTTCCCATAATAACTGCGCTTCTTCAATTTCATCTTCCTCGGCAAAATCCGTAACAATAATTGCTACGTCTTTCGTGATGTCGTCCACAACAATCTTCAATTCAAAATAAGACTTAATGCCCTCTTCTTCATCTTCCAACCATTGAAACTTAATGGACTCACCACTTTTCGCAGAAAGCTTTCTTGCTTCTTCTTCTGCCCCATCCCAAATGAATGTGTAGACGTCATCTCTAAGGTTCACATCATCAGCAAACCACTCACTCAATCCACTCGGAGTGCTCAACATATTGTACAAGACTTTTGTCGATGTATTGATGACAAACTCCATTTGGTATTTTTCCTTCTGCGACATTATTTATGAAAATTTATGCTGTTATTTGTTTAGCTGTGTTAATTTTGCGGGAAATATAAGAATTTTTTTTCAATGGCGCTTATTCATTCTCTCGAGGAAACAGGAAACAAACTATTCAAATATCGAGGTCAAATTCCTTTAATTCTTTTCTTAATCGGATTACCTTTTATTTATTTCAATGATGAGATTAACATCTATGTTTTAAGCAGAGAGAAACTGTATTGGACACTAACAGCCATTTGCATTTTATTTAGTTTTTATGGTCAGTACATCCGAGCAGTCGCAATTGGAACCAGTGCCAAACACACTTCTGGAAGAAACACAAAAGAACAAGTAGCCGATAGTTTGAATACAACCGGAATTTATTCTACAGTTAGACACCCACTCTACTTAGGTAACTACTTCATGTGGTTGGGGATATTCTGCTATACTTTCAATCCGTATTTCATCGTAATTGCGAGTCTTTTATTCTGGATTTATTACGAACGCATCATGTTTGCCGAAGAGCGCTTTCTAGAGGGCAAATTTGGAAACGACTATTTGGAATGGTCGAAGAAAGTACCTGCTTTCATCCCATCCTCCAAGAACAAGATTAAAAATCAGATTCCATTCTCCATGAAAACGATATTGAGAAGAGAATACAGCGGAGTGACAGCAGTGATCATTTCATTTGTATTTATCGATATTATCCGAGATTTCTCCTTGATGGGAGAGTTTAAAGTGAATTATTGGTACTTAGGAGTTATCGGAGGTGGACTAATGATTTCACTGGTTCTCAGAACCCTTAAGCACCATACTTCCCTTCTTAACGAAGAAGATCGAAGCTAAAAGAACATTTCGAAAAGAATTCCTTGTTTGGAATTTCAAAAAATTTATATCTTTGCACCCGCAAATTTATTTGCAGTCCTGGCGTGGTAGCTCAGTTGGCCCAGACGAAGCAAAGCTTGTCTGGATGCATATAGAAAAATAAGCATTAGAGCGCAGGATTACCTTCGGTGAGATCGCTCCGCTAAGTTCATATCCGTCAACTGACGGACGGCGGGTAAATTTGCAGAAAGTGTTATGGCGTGGTAGCTCAGTTGGTTAGAGCGCAGGATTCATAACCCTGAGGTCGGCAGTTCAATTCTGCCCCACGCTACAAAAGCTCGATGGAAACATCGGGCTTTTTTTTATTCCAAAACATATTTAGCGCAGGATTAATATTCGTCAGTAGACGAACGGACGGCAGTTTCCCGATAATTCGGGACCCCACGCTACAAAAGCGCGATAAAAATATCGGGCTTTTTTTATTCCGAAAACATTCTAAGCGCAGGATTACCTTCGGTAAGATGGCTCCACTAAGTTCATATTCGTCGGTGGACGAACGGACGGCAGTTTATTCCAATAGTATTCAAGGTCGCACCTATATCAGAACAGCACTGAATAAAGCTTTAGATGATTTAATTAAATATCTATATTTGATTTTCAGAGGGGAAATAACTAAGAATAAAAACTAAATGAACCATACCTAACATGGATGATTTCAGCATTATCACAATTCTAATTTTGATCCTGAATTTTGGTTTTACGTTCAAAGGTTTGGATGATTATTCCATTATGGATAAGTACGCTTTCAATATTGAGAAGGTATTGGTAAACAAAGAGTATTATCGCCTAATAACTTCTGGATTTCTTCATGTGAATTGGATCCATTTTGGTTTCAACATGATTACTTTTTATTTATTTTCTCCAATGCTGGAAACCCTGCTTGGAACCCTGCCATTTCTGCTGCTTTATATTACTAGTTTGATTGGTGGAAACCTTTTGGCATTGTTTATTCATAGAAATCACCCCGACTATACTGCTATTGGTGCCTCCGGAGCAGTATCTGGGATGGTATTTGCTTCGATTGGATTGATACCAGGTTTGAAATTAGGTTTACTGTTCTTGCCGATATTTCTGCCCGCGTGGTTTTTTGGATTAGTTTATATCATCTACACAATTTACGGTATCAAAAGTAAGAAGGACAATATAGGACACGAAGCACATTTAGGAGGTGGAATTATTGGGATGATTCTCGCTCTTATTCTGATTCCTGAAGCAATTAAAGAAAACTACATCACCATACTAATTCTACTTATTCCATCGATGACTTTTATACTTCTAATTTTCTACAAACCTCATATTTTGTTGATTCCTAATG
>JAUICI010000201.1 GCA_030427935.1 Bacteroidia bacterium
AAAGTTGAGACATTCGTGGATAATCTTGGAGTTTCATCGATCGCTCAAACACAAAATGGAGCATTGGTAGTTGCAACAGGGCATTTCGCCGAAACAACTTCTGGATGGGCAGGAGGAAGTTCAGGTCACTACGGTGCTGGAGTGTGGGTATATCCAACAGGTGATGTAACTCAAACACCAACCCTAATTACAGGAAGTGATTCATGGCAATTTGTGAACGAAGTTATTTGTGATACAATTAATAATGTGGTTTGGATTTTGCATTCTGGTGCTTCAGGAGGGATTCACACATACAATACGGATAATGGTACCCTTACAGATGTAACAGCAACAGTTGGAGCTACTTCTCAAGGTTCTCCAGCAGGGGTTATGTCAAAAGATGGACAAGTTATTTGTATTGCGAATTCAAGTAGACAAGCATTAGTTTCAACCGATGGAGGAAACACTTTCGTGAACAGAGCTTCAACAGGTGCGAACACATTACCTGCTGCTCAAGGTAGAGTTGAGTATGCGATTTCACATGAGAGATATAATGGAGAGTATTTTATTTATGCTACAAACGCTGCTGGGGATGCAACATTCCAAGGAGCCTATGTTTCTTCTAACTCTGGAACAGATTGGTTCGAAATAGCACCAAATAGTAATGGTGGTACGGGAGCATTTAATCCTTACAACACTCAAGGTAGATACAACAATATTGTTACTGTAGTACCAGGTGCGCCAGAAAGAGCTTTCCTAGGAGGTGTTGATATTTACGCTTGGGCAGCTGACGCTGATAATCCAACTTTTGGATCTTGGAATCAGAATACACAATGGTTTGCAGTTCCTACTTCTCCAATTTATGCACATGCGGATCAGCATGAAATGAAATGGGATAATATGGGGAGATTCTACATCGGTAACGATGGTGGTGTTGGATTTTCAGATGACCAAGGTCAGACATTTACCCCAGCGAATAGAGGATACAATGTAACGCAGTTTTATTCTGTGGCTTACTCAGCTCATGGAGATGTTTTAGGTGGTACTCAGGATAACGGATCACTTTATAATGATCACACAAACTTTGCTTGGCAAGATTTTACTGAAATTCTTGGTGGTGATGGTTTCGATGCAGATATTTCGCATACCAATAGAAATATGGTTTTTACAACATTGTATTACTGTGGATTATATAGATCAAGTGATAGAGGGTTTACTCAATATAACTTCGCTCCAACACAGTTAGGTTCTTCATTGACACCAGGAACTGTTGGTGGACCTGGTAACTTTAATACTGTAATCAGATTCCATGAAGTTTATGATTTGAACTCAACGGATTCTGTTTATGTGGTGCCAAATCAAGGGTATTCTGCAGGTGATACTATTATTGTTGAGTCGAACTCGACAGGAGATTCAATCTTATATATTACTCCAGATTCGATTCGATTTGCGGATACAGCGGTTTATGATCCGAACATTTTTGTAATTGAGTATCAAGTAACGGATTGTATTACTTCTGCGAATAGAGATTTAGGTATTGAGCAGCCTTGGACAAACTTAAATTCAGGGACTTATCCTCCAACAATTGGAGATTCAATTATCATGTTCAATGATCCAGTAAGTATCAGTGATGATGATACCATCATCGTTTGTGATACGATTCCTTACAGATTTTACTATGCAACTGATCCAAATAACAATGATACATTGGCAATGCACGTAGATTCTATTCTTTATGATGTAGCATGGGATACGATTAAAGCTCAGGATCCATATGTGTCTTGGTTAGCAATGGGTATTGGTCAAGGAAGATGGGTAAACAATACTTCAAGAGATCTTGGAATTTGGATGACTAGATACGCGAAAAGATTTAGTGATAATATCGGAGATGGTGAGATTTGGTTGAATGTTCTTCCTCAAGTAGGTGGTACTTCGGTATACTCAATGGAATTCTCAAGAAATGGTGACTTCCTTTATATCGGTACAGCTGCTGGTAATCTATACAGATTGACAGGATTTAATGATTATTATGCATCTACTCCTGGAATCGTTGACTCACTTCAAGGTTGGTCTCCAGTTCCAGTTCCAAACAATACGGCAGTACAGTATGATTTAATCTGGTCTGCTCCAGGAGGAGGTTTCCCAGTAATTACAGGTATTGGAGTTGACTACAACGTAGCGGATCCGAATGGAGACCACTTGATCGTTTGTGTTGGAGGATTTACTTCTAATGTTGGTCACGCTTACGAAATCACGAATGCTTCTACATGTGGAGTTGGTGGAGCAAATGCTACAATGATCCATGCAGTTGGTGAAATCAACTGGCCAGTATATGATGCAGTTATTGATAGAAATGATCCAAACTTCGTTGCCTTAGCAACTGAATATGGAGTTCTTGTAACAGATAACGTTTCTGCAGGAACAGTAACTTGGGTGAATTCTTCAGACGGATTTGGATTGACCCCAGTATTTGCTCTTAGACAAGATTGGAGAACTTGGGATGAAGGTTCATTAAATCCTGGTAAAATCTATGCAGGTACACATGGTAGAGGTATCTGGAGTTCAACAACTCTTTTGAATATGCCAGACGATATGAATATTGGTATCGAAAAAGAAGTGTTTGAAACAAACCTTACAGTATATCCAAACCCAATGGTAAATTCAGGATTCTTGAAATTTAACTTGGAAGACAATGCTGATGTTTATGTAAACGTTTATAGCTTGTCAGGTAAACTGGTTAAAAATGTTTCCAGAGCAAATATGCCGAAAGGAGACAATACAATCGACTTCAATGTATCGAATCTTCCAACAGGAACGTATTTGATCGAATTTAACGCTAATGGTGTTAGAGAAACTGCGAAGTTTATTAAATGGAAATAAGATTTTAAAATCTATAAAAAAAGGCGCAATGAAAATTGCGCCTTTTTTGTTACCTAAACTTTTGTGGAGATAGTCGGAATCGAATACTGACGAAGCTATGCTTGTCAGTATCCAGACAAATGTTTCATTTCGTCTGGGCCGCCGAACTTTTTGATGAACATTTCTGTTCTTTCTCTATTGAGATTTTTCAATTTTTTCTCGAGACTTAGAGCTTGAGATTTGTCACTTTTTTCAATTAAACAAACAAGTTCCCATGGTGCATATCTTTTAGTTGACTTCTCTTCACGATTGTTATGTTCTTTTAGTCTTCGAATAGGATCGTTAGTGATCCCTTTATAAAAGGAATTATTCTTTTTACTTTGAATAATATATACAAAGTACATATGAAATGATTTAAGTGGTTAGTGGAGATAGTCGGAATCGAACCGACGACCTTTTGACTGCCAGTCAAACGCTCTAGCCAACTGAGCTATACCCCCATATTTAAATTTTTCACATCTTAATGCGAAGTTGCTTGTGCCGACGCTAGATTTCTTCGAAGAATGAGAATAGAAATCTGCCGTCGGTAAGCTATACCCCCATTTTTGTTCTGAATCTCAACTCGTTTCAGCGAAGTTGCCTGTGCCGATGTTAGATTTCTTCGAAGAATGAGATTAGAAATCTTCTATCGGTAAGCTATACCCCCATTTGAGAATAATTTTCAAACTTTTTGAGAACTTCTTATCCATCCGTCGACGGAATTCTAATTCAGATTCTGCAATAATACATAACTTTAGTTTAATTGCGTAACAAATAAAATGAATCTTGTTATAGAGGAAAATTAAAATAAATGAAAACTATTCTGTCAACTACACTCCTTACTTTCTCTTTCTTTCTTTATTCTCAAAATGCAAAATTTGAGATTTTAAATTGTAAACCAATTAAAAGTGACTTTCTGTGGGCAGCCACTACAGAGGTTTCCAATTTTCAATACTTAGAATTTTTATATAGTCAAAAAGATAATCCGGCTTATCAATCTTTGTTACCAGATACAAATTGCTGGAGAAAGTTTATATCCATGAATGCATATACGGAATATTATTTAAGACATCCAGCTTACAGAGATTATCCAGTTGTAGGAATATCCAAAGAACAAGCAGAACATTTTTGCACATGGCTCACTAAAGTGTTAAATGAGAAGTATAAAAAGGATCTGAAGCATCCAGTAGATTCTTTATTGGTTCGGCTTCCAACTGAACAGGAATGGGAAATAGCAGCTAAGGGCGGTAACCCAAATGCACTCTTTCCATGGGAATTTAAGGATATGCGACACGAAGGGAAAAAGTTTAAGGGCCAATTATTAGCTAATTTCGTCAGGGGAAAAGGTGATTATATGGGCGTTGCTGGGCAACTAAATGATAATGCGGATGTCACAGCTCCAATTTATAGCTATTGGCCGAATGCCTTTGGTCTTTACAATATGGCTGGAAATGTTGCTGAAATGATTCAAGAAGAAGGCCGAACAAAAGGTGGCTCATGGGCTAGCCGAGCAATGTATCTTGAAATTGAAGGTAAAGATGAGTTTGAAGGAATAGCAGAACCAGATTCACGAATAGGTTTTCGGTATTTTATTGAAATTCGAAGTTTCAAAAATACAGATGTAAAGAAGAAAGAAGAGCTGAGCGCAAAAATGATTGAAAAACTGTTGATCTATGTTCCAGGTAGCAAATCATTTAAATTAATGTCTCAAACTGAAGTCACTAACAGGCTTTATAATTTCTACTTAAAAGAAACTAAGAAGGAAAGATCTTTGTCATCAACTTCCTGGGAAAGTCTTCTAAGCTATTCTTCCATTTGGCGCAATGATTATCATAGACTTGATAAATATCTTGATTATCCTGTTGTTAATATTTCGCACAAGGAAGCAGTTGCGTTTTGCAACTGGTTGACGGACAAATATCAAAGTTTCGAAAAGCGTAAGTATAAAAATGTGGAGTTTAGATTACCTACTGAGGAAGAATGGGAATATGCAGCTAGGGGAGGTCTTGATATGTCTCCTTATCCATGGGGAGGTCCTTATATTCGAAATGCGCAAGGCGATTTTCTCTGTAATCACAAAGCAGTTTATGATAAATGGATTTTAGAAATGGATGGTAAATACATTAGAGATGGGCTAACAAAAAGCCAATTGGAAGAGGCTGCAGGACTTGATGGTTATTCCTGTTTGTCCCCGGCATATAGTTTTCATCCAAATGGATATGGTTTCTATAATATGAGTGGAAATGTCGCAGAAATGATACAAGAGTCTAGCATATCCAAAGGAGGTTCCTGGAATTCTTTTCAAGGAAAAGTGGAAATTAAAGCAAGAGAGCAAGTCACGGGTCCTTCACCATTACTTGGTTTCAGAATCGCAGGAGACTTAAAAATAAAAGAGACTTCAGTCAAATAATTCTTCTGCGAGTTCTTCAAACTTAACTCCATTGAAATTTCCTGAACTCATCATCAGCAAGTTTTTATTGGACCAATTTTGTTCTTTTAAAATAGAAATAAGTGCTTCTGAATTTGTAAATACTTCAACATTATCACTTTTGAAACAGTCCTTCACAAATTGCGCATCCACGGGATCTAATTTTTTGTGAGCAACAACTTTTGG
>JAUICI010000202.1 GCA_030427935.1 Bacteroidia bacterium
TTGAAGCCATTTCGTCATAAATACGAATGTTTTCTTTGGCTTCTTGAATCTCGTATGGGTTCAACATCATCGCATTCGCCCAATCAAGATTATAATCCAAACCTGCTCTTGTGACGGCACTTCCCTCCATGGCTTTGTCCATTCCCTTTTCAATTTGAATCTTAAGGAATAATGGTAATGTCATACCAGGCTCTTCACCCAATCGAATCAAATCTTCTATGGGCTCTATCAGTGCTTTTTCATCAAATAGTGCGTCCATTTCAGCATTGATCAATTCAGATCTTTTAGCTTGATCGTTTTGATCATTTTCTCTGGCCTCAGCGAGAGCTTCATTGGTCTTTTGATCAAAGCCTTGGGCTTCAGTTATGTTTCCAAACTGATCCGAATTCCTTTTTAAATATTCCAAGCCCATTTTCATCGACTCCTCCTCTGAATAACTTTCGGCTGTCGCAATAGCTTGAGCTTTACCCTCTTTAATTCTTTTTACAGCATCTTTTAGTGCATCTAAAGTTTGCTTCAGTAAAGCTGAGTCATCATATCCTCCTTCACTTTGACTATTTTGTGCTTGAGCAGAAAGTGCTTTTCCATAATGATCGGAGAAAGTTCCATACAAATTCTCCTGCATCACCATACCGTTGAATTCATTTAGATCACTTAGTTCTTGACCTAATTGTTCCATACGCGCTAGTGTCGCATTCATTTTGTCTACATCTTCTCCTTGCAGTCCTTTATCTTCAATTTCTTTGGCCATACCTCTAAACGTATTAAGCATGGCATCTAACATCATTGGATCTATTGGCATAGCTGTCTGTTATATAAAGTTTCGGTATTCGTTTAATTTTTCTTCTAAATGTTCCTTTGAATAAGGAACTAATCTGAAATGATGAGGTTTCAAATTTTCCTCCGGATTAAAAGTCCAATTTGGATCCCAAGCCCGATTATTTTTTTCAAGATCTACTTTGGTTTCTTTTAGCGTATTAATCGCTTTTTGCTTCTTAGACTCCATGTCAGACTTATACTGGGAGGGCACAACGGCATTCCCGTAAATCTCAATATCATCTAATCTTTTCCAATCATCAGAAATAAAATAACGAACACTTTCATCCATTGATATTTCAATTGAATTCTTATTCTCTTCTTCATTAACAATGGTGATCACCTCTTGCGCTGTGCTAACATTTCGAGATTTTTCTAAAATTCTATCCGATGCCAACACTCTAACTGGCTCTCCCAAATCATCAAAATACTTTTTCCTTATGGTGTATTGATCCATGGTCAGATTCACCGCATTTTGCTCGTTAAGATTTCCAAGTTTATCTTTGAATTCAATCAACTCGTTGCAAGAATCCATAGCTTCATACATGGCGTTCTCGGTTTCATAAGTTCTGGGATAATCTGGGTTATTTTCGTATCGTTGTTTTCGTACCTGATAGTACTCTTTGTATTGGGTAAGAAGATCGCTCATATTTGAAAATTTTCAATGAAAATAAAGATAATATTAGAAAATCATTCAAACAAAGGGATTATTTTTTTCAAATTTAACTCTTACTTAAACTTCTCATTTTTAAAACCTTGCGAAAAGACCGACCTCAAAGGGAATACGTTTAATTAGCTTGGTGTTACCAACAAATTATTGCTAAAAAAATTCTGCATGAAAACCATTGTCGTAATTGAAAAACTTGTATTTTTCCTTCCATAAACAATTTATATTGCTATATTTAAAGTAATTGTAATTTTCAACTAAGTTATGAGTAACACCTCAAACCCCATTCTAATTCCTGTTGATTTCTCTGAACCATGCATTGCTGCGATTAAAAATTCTTATGTTCTAGCGAAAAAGGAAAATGCAAGTTTATTATTATTGAACGTACAAGCTAAAAAGTCAGGAGCCGGGCTGGTTCAGGATAAACTCGAAGAGTTAAAAAATGAAATCAAAAAAGAATCCGGACTTGAAGTAGAATGGAAAATTGTGTTTGGGAAGGTTGCCAACATGATTCTAAAAGTAGCTAAGGAAATTGAGCCAAGGTATATTGTTATTGGTCTCAACAAAAAAGGCGATCAAAACGAATTTATTGGATCGATGACCTTTAGGGTAATTTCAAGATCTAATACTCCGGTTATTTGTATCAATAAAGAAAGAGACATGAACTTTAAGAAGATTGTCATGCCGATTGATCTTTCGAAATCAAGTAGACAAAAACTCCCTAAAGTTCTACACTTAGCGCAAAGATATGATGCAGAAGTAGACATTCTTCTCGTTCTTGAAGAGAATCATCCTTTAAACAAGCAGAAGCTGACACTCTATGGTAACCAGGTACATGACATGTTGGTAAAGAAAAAAGTCAAATGTGTAACTCATTTTGTTACGGGAGGAAAGTATCATAAAATGATTACAAAGCATGCTGAAAAAGTAGAAGCGGATCTACTAGTCATCATGACGCAAGCAGAGTACACCTATATGGAGTTGTTTGTAGACAAGACAGCCATGCATATCATCAACGGCACTGATATACCGGTTCTAAGCGTTCGACCATTAAAAATTGAAGGAAGAACCTATTTTTAGTATCTTGTAGGAAATTTTTTACCATGAAATTTCCTCATTTAGTATTCTTAACCCTATTAACTTTTAGTTTTCACGGATGGTCTCAATCTGAAAATTGGGGACCGACCAAATCAATGCTTCATGCGCATGAATTGCTTCCTGTTGAGGAAGTTGAATTAAAAATCATGGGTGCTTTTGATTTACAACAACTGATTTATGAAGACAGCATTAATGACCATAATAAAATTGGACCATGGCGATTCGGTCATTCTTTTGAAGTAGATTATAATACTTCTAATTCGGGTGTATGGGAGGTTATTCCTGGAAATGGAAGAATATGGAGACTAAGAATCAAATCTGAAAATGCCCTTTCGTTAAACCTATTGCTCGAGAATTATCACGTTTCAGATCAAGGTGGATATTTGGCTATTTATTCAAAGGAAAACGAAAGGAAAATTCTGTATTATACTGAAAACAACAATCTAGACCACGGTAAACTTGGTACAGAATTGGTCTATGGTGAGGAAATGATTGTAGAATTATACGAACCAAATTCGAATCTGGGTTTATCAAGCCTTACAATTACAAATATTATTCATGGCTATCGATCTTTAGACACTTATGCTCAAAATTTATCTAGAGCATTGAATAGTTCTGGTGATTGTAATATTGACATTTTATGTCCCGAAGGAAACGGATGGGAGCTTCAAGCTAAATCAGTAGCCATGATAGTTGTAAATGGAAATGGTGCTTGTACAGGAGCTTTAATTAATAATACACAAAACGATGGAACACCGTATTTCCTGACAGCCAATCATTGTGGAACAGATCCTTCAAACTGGGCTTTCAGATTTAATTGGGACTCTCCAAACCCATCATGTGCCACAACAACACCAAGCACGGATGGACCAACAAACATGCAAACGAGTAATGGTGGTGTTTTTCGAGCTGCAAATGCAGGTTCGGATTTCTTTTTATTGGAAATCTCAAATCCTCCACCTGCTAGTTGGGATATTTATTACTCGGGATGGGATCGTACTGATGCAATCCCCGATAGTGTAATTGGAATTCACCACCCAGCTGGAGATGTGAAAAAAATATGTAAATATTATGATCCGCCTACTCAAACGGTTTTCAATGCCGGTGGAGGAAACGCTGAATGTTGGGAGATTCCCGATTGGACAATGGGTGTAACTGAAGGAGGATCCTCAGGATCGCCACTTTTTGATGAAAATCACAGAATTATTGGTCAGCTTTATGGTGGATCTGCAGCTTGTGATGGCACTAACACAACAGTAGATAATGGTCAGCCCGATTATTACGGGCGCTTTGGAATTTCATGGGACGGTAATAGTTCAGCTGAAAGATTGAAAGATTGGCTAGATCCAATGGGATCGGACACCAATTACATCGACGGATATTACCCTTTAACAATAACAAACGATTTTGATGCATTCGCAATAGTTGTGCAAAACCTCTCCACGGACATATGTGGGGGCAACTCAACATCTCCATCATTAAATATTCGAAATAATGGACTACAAACATTAACCTCTTTAATGATCAAAGTTGATATCGATGGAGCCATTAACAATATCCCTTGGACAGGAAACTTGCTTAGTGGAGATTATGAAACCATAACTTTGGGTTCTTTCACCTTACCTGATGGAGATTCTATAGTGGTCAAAATTTATACAGAGGATCCAAACGGTAATCAAGATCAAAATACCGCTAATGATACAATCACGACATATGTAGATGTACTTTCTACCGGTGAATATGTTAATATTAGTATAGAAACTGATTGCAATGCCTCTGAAACCGGAATCTATATTGAAAACGATATGGGCATGCTCGTTGAAACTATTCTTGAACCTAATGTATTAAGTGACAATTTCTTTGGAAATACAATCAATACAGACGTTTGTTTAGAAGAAGACTGTTATGAATTAATCATTACCGATGATGCCGGAGATGGATGGCCAGATAGCTGGATATGCTTTTCAAATCCAAGTGTATCTTTGGAATACAATAGTTCAACTCTTATTAATGAAACGACATTCAACTTTACAGATGAAGAACGTTATGGTTTCTGTATTGGTACTGCCAGTCTAAATTCCTTTGACATTGAGGATTTCCAGATATATCCTAACCCAACAAATGGAATTATTACACTAAGAACCCCTGAAATCACAAAATTTGAAGTTCGATTATTGGATTTCGCGGGTAGAGTTTTATACAAAACAGAAAATAAGAATCAAATCGATCTTAGTCATTTTGCATCCGGAACCTATTTTCTTGTTCTTGAATTAAGATCTGGAGAAAAGCTAACGAAAAAAGTGATTCGCTACTGATGATAAACATAAGTTAAGGGTTGGTCATATGTATCCAGTAATAATATGATTTCCGACCCTTCTTCTTTTTTATAAGCGAGGTTTGAAATATCAAAAATAAATTCTTCGGATTTTAACTCTCTGCAATCACCTTGTTTATTCAAAACAAACTGAACTCCTCTTTTTGGAGGGAATGATTTTAATACAGCATTGGACCCTTCTAATTTTGGAACAAATCCCTGACACCCCCCTGAAAACTCCACCTGAAGAATCATCAAATTCTTTTCTATTCTAGCAGATTTAATTCGATAGTTGTCAGTTGAATGATTGACGTGGCTTATTGTTGCTACATGCGTTTTTTGATCGTTTAAAACGCCTCCTATTTCGGCTTCTTTTTTCGTGCCACATGAGAATAATAAAACCGCCACAATTATTATTTGAATATATCCCATACTTTAAAAAATAAATCCAACTGAAATATTCGCAGACTGACTCCAGTTTTGAACACCTTTAAACATTCGAGTTATTCCAGGTTGATAATAAATATCTAAAGTAAACCATACAACTTCTATACCAGTTGACAAAATTCCACTTAGT
>JAUICI010000013.1 GCA_030427935.1 Bacteroidia bacterium
CATAATCAACTATGACGTAACATCCTTTTAAAGCCTCCCAATTTCCTTTGAATGGTGACGATTTTCATTCTAAGTGTGATACAATCCTTGGTAAACTGGGGGTAAATTCTTGAAATTAATATTAGCTGTGTTTCGATTTCAAAACTAGATCCAATTGAGAATTCAATAAACCGAATTTGGTCTCTATCCGATGATCTACTGCAGCCTTCAGCAATATTTGAAGGAATCGAGACTGAAGCTCGAGCCATCTGTGATGCTAATCCAAATTTTTCAAAGTTGGGCAATTGGAAAATTAGTTGATAAACTTCTACGGTAAAATCCATCGACTCTGTCCATATCTGGAGTTCTTTAAAATTATGTTTCATGAAAATTGATTTAAATGGTTGAAGCAAATCTATAAATTATTAGAGCAAAAAGAGCATCATTGATGGCATCAAAATATCCAATCACACAAAATTCCAAACATCCAAACATCCAAACGTCCAAATATCCCTATATTTGCAAAAATTTTCAATTAAATGAAGGTCATAGATCACATTAATCAAGCAAAAGACACCCTATTCTCATTTGAAATTTTACCTCCTCTTAAGGGGAAAAGTATTCAATCAATCTTTGATAGTATTGATCCCTTGATGGAATTTAAGCCAAGTTTTATCAATGTGACTTATCATCGAGAGGAATACATTTACAAGAAAAGAGAGGATGGTTTGCTCGAAAAAGTGACCATGAGAAAACGACCTGGTACGGTTGGTATTTGTGCAGCGATTATCAATAAATACGATGTAGAAGCGGTTCCTCACCTGATTTGTGGAGGTTTCTCTCGAGAAGAAACGGAAAATGCTTTGATTGACCTTCAATTTTTGGGAATTGACAATGTATTGGCATTGAGAGGGGATTCGATTAAGACGGAATCGACTTTTAAACCACATCCGGATGGACATGAATATGCGGTTGATCTTGTAAAGCAGATTAATGAAATGAATCAGGGGAAATATCTTTTGGATGAAGTCACTATGGCCCCTACTGAATTTTGTGTCGGTGTAGCCGGATATCCAGAAAAGCATTTCGAATCCATGAATTTGACTACGGATCTTCAATATTTAAAAGAAAAAGTAGATGCGGGAGCGGATTATATCGTAACCCAGATGTTTTTCGACAATCAGAAGTATTTTGCTTTTGTGAAAGCTTGTCGAGATGCGGGGATTGACGTTCCAATTATTCCAGGATTGAAACCGATTAAATCTTTGAGACATATTTCCTTCTTGCCAAAATTCTTCCACATTGATTTCCCTGAAGATTTAAGTAAGGAATTACTAAAGTGTAAATCCAATGAAGATGTAGATCGAGTAGGAATCGAATGGGCCGTACAACAATCTAAAGAGTTAAAAGAGTTTGGTGTTCCTTGTCTGCATTTTTATACGATGAGTAATAGCTCGTCTGTTCAGGAGATTCTGAAGAATATTTAGTTTTTTTTTAGATTTTAGATGTTAGACTTTAGAGATTAGACTCTAGATGTCAGATTATAGAAAAAAAATGGAAGTGAGAGATTTACCAACCCACTCCCATTTTTCATCTTTAATTTCGGTCCCTGAGCGTAGTCGAAGGGTTCATTTTTAATCTAAAGAACAATCTGCTTATCCTTATCGTACTTGACTGAGTATTCGTAATAAAGTTTTTTGGGTGTTTTCGCTCCTAAGTCGAAGACCCATTTAAGCATGCCTTTATCTTCATTGTACTCTGCTCCTCCTTTATCGATCAAATCCACTTTAATTTCTTCGTTTACAGATAATGGAATTTGATCCAGAATATTCAGTTTTAAGCTTGTTACATTTAAGTTTTTGGCAATAATCTGATATTTCATGGTGGCAATTTTTTCACCTGCGACTTTCTTGATTTTCTCTTCGAAATCAATTCGCTTTCTTTGAACCAAGACTCTAGCGTCTCTACCTAAGGCCAACTCCATTGTGTCTCTGATTGAAGATGGGGAGATTCGAGTCTGACCAACATAAGTACCATCGTAAAAGATATTGGCCACTGCTGGAAGTAAGTTCAGATCCTCCCAATCGGTCAATTTTGCAATCAAAAAGGCTTCTCTTTCCACTTTTGGTGCGGCAAAATATTCGAAAGTTGAAGGAATCGACTTACTTGCGACAGCCATCAAATGTTCCTGTCCATCAGCTGGAATTGAATGCTTAATTTTCAGTTTAAACTCCACCATGGTCATATTGGATTGCATCTTGGTAAAATTATCCAAATGCTGCGCAACATCATCCTCATTCACTTCCTTAGATAAAGTCATTTTTTCTGCTGCTCTTGGGGCATTCACTACTCCGTTTCCGTAATAATTATTGTAAGCTCCTCCACCAACTGGCTGAATCGGCTGATAATAATTGATATACCATGGTGCTAGTGTTGGTTTTACATTGGCTCGGTTTGGATTTATGGTTGATAAAGTCACATTTACTTCATCCCAATCCTTTCCTGTATTCTGAAAAACCTTTGCTTTGTAAGTGATTTTTACTGGTGCACTCACATTATCAGCTCTTAAATCATAGGAAGGTGACCATCCCGCTTGCTGCGTCATGTAGGAAACCGTCAATGTACCTGAAGCCGCTTGATCGGCAGAAACCGTCACAACAATTTGCTGAACCGGACTCGCATTTGGAACTGGTTTGTGCGCACTATTTTGCCAGTTTCTTAGTTCATTCAATCTGGTGTTCATTTTATTCATGAGTTTATCCTCTTTCTCAATCTTTTGATCCAGTGCTAAAGTCAGCTTATTGATTTCGATCAGTTTTATTCTATAATAATCCAAAGCATCCTTCAATAATGGAATCGAATCGTTTTGATCCTGTCCTTTAATCACACCACTATTTAGTAGAATTTGCTTTTCACTTTTATAGACACTCAATTGGGATCTGAGTTTTTTCAATTTCCAAGACGAATCTGAAATAGAATCTTCAATGTTTTTGATTTCTCGAAGAATTTTCTCTGGAATCTCAGTTGTATTTACCGGTTTTTCCGGAACCGGATAATGCATACGATGACTCACATCTAGAATAATAAAATTTCCAGTCCCTTTGACTTGGATATTGTTTTTATCAAAATACTGGCTTACATCATTTACGATGACCTTGGTGATTCCTTGCTCCACATAAACCTTTGCTTTTCTCTTTATTTGAGCCCCTTGTAAAAAGACTGTAACATCATTGATATTGGAACTCACTGTTTTCTCCTTTTCTGCTGCTAGGGCATTTCCAAAAAGTGTTAGTGTGAATATGCCTAAGATTAATTTTTTCATTTTTCGATTGTTTTGTTTATTTCATCAAGCCGTACATTTTTTCTGACCACAGGTTCATTTTTCACTTCATTTTCATATGAACTTAGACATTCATTTGCAATCGAAACCCTTTAATTTCTAGACTCATAGAGGGCAGTGACAATTATCATCGTTTCTCTAAACATATGTTCTTCAAATCCAGTTAATCCCACTCTAATTTTGGATTGATAATTAAATCTCTAACAAAAAAATACTACTATGAGAAAAGTTACAATGATGATGCTAGCGTTTATGACACTCGGAGCTACCGGTGTTTATGCGCAAACATCAAGTGGAACTGACAACTGCGAGTATGTCGACCACAAAAACAATGGTGGTACGGGGTATCATACGTTGGAAATAGGTCAGCAAGAAATGGCCGCTCAAACGTATCATTATTCCGGACCTGGAAGAATTGAACGAGTTTACATTAGCGGAGACAACCCAAGTGGCTTCACAAAAAGGCTGAGAGTTGGTGTGTACAACGTTGATGGAAACGGAAGACCAACAACCTTAATTGATGAAGATTTCATTAATTGGCCAGGAAACTATTCTGGAGCAAGATATGCAGGGTTCAGTAATTTAAATGTGAACCAAAATTTTGCTCTAGTTGTAGATCTTGAAGGAGTTTGGATTGGATGGCCTTTGTATACTGTAATTACAGAGCAAGGAACACAATTCAATCTTGAATATACGGGTGATGGTGAAGGACAAGGAGAAGATCTAGCTGCAAGAGCAGGAACTTCAACTGGTGGAAACTGGGTGTCTATCATCGGACAAGATGGAGATTATTACATCTACCCAAGAATGAGACATTATAATACTGCAAATTTTACAGTAGATGACTATTGTATTGACGCAGGAGGTTCAGTAGATTTCACTGATTTGTCTGAATTCACAAAAGATGAGATGTTTAATACCATTTCTCACCCAGACTATGCTGGATCAGATGTCCATTATGAGTGGGATTTTGATGATGGTTCGCCTGTTTCAAACCTTGCGAGTCCAACGCATACATTTACCAACCCAGGTGTTTATGAAGTTTCTTTGACTACGACTATCGGAAGATGGCCAATAGCAGGTACTTCTACAATTACAAACACAAAAACAATGCGAATTTCTGTCGGACTTTCAGTTTCTGGAAATGGAACAGATTTAACTTGTTTTGGTTCTGGTGATGGAGAAATCGACTTGACAGCTACAGGTGGAGACAACTCCAACTATACTTATATGATTACACATAATAGCTGGCAATCAGGAACAAACTTTAACGGACTTAATGCAGGAACTTATGAAATTTATGTTCAAGATGCATTAGGATGTGAGGCTCAAGGAACAAATGTTGTTTTAGGAGAGCCTTCTCAAATCAATATTTCTTCAATTGGAGTAACAGAAGCAACATGTGGAAACTCAGATGGTGCTCTATTAGTTGCTGCAACAGGAGGATCAGGAACATTGACTTATTCAAATGATGGTGGATCTAACTTCCAAGCAAGTGGATCATTCACGGCTTTGAACTCTGGTGCATACGAAATCGTTGTTGAAGACGCGAATGGATGTCAAACTAGCGAATGGGTAAATGTTGACAATAATGCAGGACCTACTTTGACTGTTCAATCGCACACAAATATTTCTTGTTTTGGTGGAAACGATGGAACAATTACAATGATTGGATCAGGTGGAACTGGTGCTTTAGAGTATTCAGTTGACGGAACTAACTGGCAAGCTTCAGGAACTTTCACAGGTCTTACTGCTGGACAATATATCCCTCAAGTAAGAGATGCTGCTGGATGTTTAACTTCCATGTGTGATGCAACTATTCAAATGTGTGGTATTGAGTTGACTCAACCAACTGCAATTACATTCTCTTTAGAAACAACAGATGCACTTTGTAATGGATCTTCAGACGGAGAAATCCTTGTTACAAATGGAATCGGAGGAATCGGAACTTTCACTTATTCTTCTGATGGAACAAACTTCCAGTCAAGCCCTTCTTTCTCAGGATTTGCAGCTGGAACTCACATGATTACAGTTAAAGATGCTGCTGGATGTACAGCTACTGGAAACGCGGTTATTAACGAACCAACTGCAGTTACTGCAAACGTTACATCAACTACAGATTTAACTTGTAATGGTTCAGGAGATGGAGAACTTTCAATCGATGCTGCTGGTGGTGTTGGAGAGTATTCATTTAGCTTGAATGGAACAGATTTTTACCCAGAAGGTGAGTTTGGTGGATTAGACGCTGGAACTTACAATATCGTGGTAGAAGATGCAAATGGATGTGAAGCGATGACTGTGGCAACATTGAATGAGCCAACAGAAATTACTTTATCTACTTTTAATACAACTGCTGCAACTTGTGGATCAGCAAACGGAGGAATCCTTGCGCAAGCTACAGGTGGTGCTGGAACATTCTCATATAGTATTGATGGACTTGGAGGTTCAACTACAAACGGATCAGGATCATTCGGGTCTTTAGCTTCAGGAGAATATGAAGTGATTGTAGAAGACATGAATGGATGTGTTGCTTCATTCTCTACAGTTGTTATTGCAACTGGTGGTGCAGCAATTACTGGAACTACTCAGACAAATGTTACTTGTCCAGGTGGAGACAATGGAACCGTTTCTGTTACAGCAACTTCGCCAAACGGTGGATTGGAATATGCTGCTGGTGGATCAGGTTACCAAGCTTCAAGTACAGTTGGTGGATTGTCAGCTGGAGATAATATCGTAACAGTAAGAGACGCACTTGGATGTATTGACTCTACTATCGTTACAATTACAGAACCTTCTCCGTTTACAATTAACTTAACTCCAACTGATGTATCATGTTATGATGGAGATGATGGAGAAATTAGTGTAAGTGCTGCAGGTGGTTCAGGAACTCTAGCTTATAGCATTGACGGAATGAACTTCCAATCTTCTACTGATTTCACCGGACTTATGGCAGGTGACTATACAGTAACTGTTAAAGATGCAGGACAATGTGAAGGTGAAGCAATGGTTACGATTGATGAGCCTACTGAGATTCATATTACATCTTCTTATTTGAATGTTGATTGTTATGGAGATCAAACGGGATCCATCACTGCAACTGCAGTTGGTGGAACTGGAGCCATGACTTACAGCATCGATGGAACTGGATTCCAAGCAAGTGGAACTTTCACAAACCTTAGTGCAGGTAACTATATCGTGATTGCAAAAGATGCTAACAACTGTACCGTAACACAAATGGTTGTTGTTTCTGAACCAGATCAACTTGTGCTTACTGCAAATGTTTCTGATGTTTCTTGTGCTGGTGGTCACGACGGAGTTGTAGATCTTACCGTAACTGGAGGAACAACACCAATGGCTTTTGTTTGGTCAAACGGTGTAACTACTGAAGACATCTTCAACTTAGGTCCAGATAACTACAGTGTTATTGTTACCGATGCCAACGGATGTACTGAAACTGGAAACTGGGATATTACAGAACCATCAAATGCGATTACAATCAATGGAACTGTAACGGATGCAACTGGTGCTACAAATAATGATGGAGCAGTTGATATCACAGTAACAGGTGGAACACCTTCATATTCTTATTCTTGGAATAATGGAGACATGACTGAAGATATCTTCGCTCTTCTTCCTGGAGTTTATGTGGTAACGGTAACAGATGCTAACGGATGTTCGATGCAAGGTTCATTCACAGTGAACTTTACACTTGGATTAGAGGATGAGTCAAACGAAATTTCACTAGACCTTTATCCAAATCCAACAAGAGATATCTTAAACATCAAGTTTGGTTCAAACCAAAACGTAGAGAATTTATCTCTTATCGATATCACAGGAAAAGTGGTTTATGAAAATATACCTTCAAATAATAATGACAGCGAGTATGAGTTAAACCTTAACTTCTTGCCAGAAGGGGTGTACTTCTTAAATGTCTATACAAACGATCAAGTTCTAACGAGAAAAGTTGTTATAAGCAAGTAGTAAGCTAAATTCATACAAAGTAAAAAGGGGTTGCTTTAAGTAACCCCTTTTTCAATTTTAATTAACGCATTTAAAAAACTGACATTGGTCAGACATAAGCTCGATAGACTTCCTTAAATTCACGGGCATATTGTTTTGCAAATGGGAGAACTAAATCAAAAAACGGCTTTTAATATCGATCAATTTGAAGGTGAAGTACTGGAAAATCTGGGACAAGGACTTGCACTTGTACCTTTCGGTGATCATCGCTTTTATTATACAAATACGGCTTTTGATCGTTTTTTTGGTTATCAAAAGGGCGAACTCTTGGGAGAAAAGGTTAGTATTTTAATTCCAGAAGAAATTCAAAAAGAAGATTTAGAATTAGTTCAGAATTTCGTCCGAGAGGACACAAAAGTCTTTTTTAATACCACTACCCCATTAAGAAAGCTAAAGGATGGGACTATCAAACCATTTCATATTCAATTAAATAAAATTGAACTTAATGGGCAATGGTTTTTGGCTGCCTTGGTCAATGATTTCAACCAATCTGATCTCTACATTAAAAAACGAAAAGCCTCAGATTTTTTCCTATCTCAAGCAGAAAAAATGGCTCAAATTGGTCATTTTGAAATACTAATTGATCAAAAAAACATTACCATTTCGCCCGAATTAAGAAAAATCTTAGAAATCCCAGACAACATACCAGCAGTTGTTGAAGCGGAAGATTTCTTACAATACATTCATGAGGATGACAGAGATTTTGTCCTAAAATCCTATAAGAAAGGAATTCAAATCAAAGGAATCATTGATCTTTCGTGTAAAATCATCACCCACAAAGGACATGAAAAATTGATTCATAGTACTGCGAGTATCAACAATATTGATGCAAACAATAAACCTCATACCGTTTTAGGAATTGTTCATGATGTAAGCAATTTCATTGATATTGAAGCCAATCTTAGAGCCTTAAATCAGGAGCTTGAAAAAAGAGTTCAAGAAAGAACCATAGAACTTGAAAAAAGTCAAAAACTCTATAAACTCATTGCACAAAATTTTCCTAATGGAGAGATTAATGTGTTTGATAGAAAATTCAACTATGTATTTGTTGAAGGAATGGAATTGTTCAAAAGAGGGATTACCAGTGAGAATCTAATTGGTACAAACTTTCTTGATCGCTTGAACGACGATATTCGAGATAAAATAAAGGAAAAACTAGTAGCAGTTTTAAATGGTGAAAACTGCTCATTTGAGCAAGAAACGAATGGCAAAACTTTCATGATTTATGCGGTCGGACTCAAAGACATCCATAACGATATCAATCAAATCCTGATGGTGTCCCAAAACATCACAAATTTGAAAAAGGCCGAAAATGAAATGAAGGAATTGCTGATAAAAGAGAAAAACTTGAATGAATTAAAGTCTCGATTCGTTTCCATGGCTTCACATGAGTTTCGAACGCCTTTAACTTCTATTAATAATTCACTTTCACTTCTTTCAAAGTACATTGATAATCCTGACTATACAGATCGATCACATAAACACGTAGATCGATTAAGAAAATCCGTTCACCATCTTTCAAATATCCTAAATGACTTTTTATCCATGGATAAATTGGTTACGGGTAACATGCATATCCATCCATCTGAAATCAACTTGAAGAATGAAATCAATGAAGTTATTCTGGACTTGGAACATGTCAAAAAGAAGGATCAAACTATTGAATTGAAATATGAAGGCGATGAAGTAGTTTATCAAGATGAACATTTAATTAAAAATGTCATGAATAATCTACTTTCGAATTCAATTAAATACTCACACGAAACAGACAATATTCAAGTCAACTGCTCTGTCAATTCTGCCATTAAAATCGAGGTTATTGATCATGGAATCGGAATTCCTAAAGAAGATCAACAACAGATGTTTGAGCGATTTTTCCGCGCAAATAATGCACTAAACATTCAGGGTACAGGACTTGGTTTAAGTATTGTCAAACAATACATGGATCAAATTGGAGGCCGTGTTTATTTTAAAAGCACATCTAATATTGAGACCAAATTCACCCTTGAAATACCCCTACAATGAAAAAGATCGTATTTATAGAAGACAATACTGACATCAGAGAAACCACAAAAGAAATCCTTGAACTTGCCGATTATGAGGTAAGTGTAGCGGAAAATGGTTTGATCGGTGTTGATCTTGTGAAAGAAAGCCAGCCTGACCTAATTATCTGCGACATCATGATGCCCGGACTCGATGGTTACGGTGTTTTAAAAATCCTAAATAAATATCCAGAAACAGCCTCAATTCCTTTCATCTTTTTAACGGCAAAAACCGAAAAGCAAGACATTCGAAAAGGAATGAATTTAGGTGCGGATGATTATATCGTGAAACCTTTTAGTGAAACCGACTTATTGGATGCGATTGAAACTCGTTTGCAACGAAAAGAAAAATTGAAAAAAGCAGCGGATGGCAACTCTCTAGAAGACTTAAATAGCTTTTTTAATGAAGCGAGAGCCAATAAAGCTCTGCAAGATTTATCCAAAGAACGCAAGGTGAAATCCTTTCAGAAAAAGGAGGTTATTTTCAGAGAAGACAGCATTTGTAAATATCTCTATTTTGTGGTGAGCGGGAAGATTAAATGCGTTAAAACAGATGATTATGGAAAGGATTTTGTCAACGACATTTATGGACCTGGTGAATTCATAGGTTACACCACTTTATTTGATGATGGCGAATACAAAGAAAACGCCATCGCCATGGAAGAAACCAAGGTCGCCCTGATCCCAAAAGAAGACTTTACCGCTCTTATCCGAAAAGATAGAGATGTAGCAACAACCTTTATTAAGCTTTTGTCCGGAAACGTCATTGAGAAAGAAAATCGCCTTCTACAATTGGCTTACGCTTCCATTCGAGAAAGACTTGCAATCGAACTCCTACATTTGGACTCGAAAGAATGTATGCATGAGGATGATCCCAAGAAGATTAAAATCTCAAGAGAAGATCTTGCTAACCTTGTTGGAACTGCCAAAGAATCTTTGATTCGAACTTTGTCAGAAATGAAGAAAGATGGTTTGGTTGATACAGAAGGACAAGAAATTGAGATATTGGATAAAGATGGACTCAATCAAATTGCTGCTGGTTATGTAGAACCATAATATTTGTCATCGATTTTTACTGATTAAAATCTGTCATTCCACATTATAAAACTCATTTCTATTTTTCGTGGTTTCCTTCATATTTGTTTAGATGAAATACTAAGCAGATTTGACAAAGGAATTGCACATACTTTTATTGACTGATTTCTCCAGAAATTCTAGGAACATGGTCAACTATGCGCTTAATTTTTTTGGAATTGAAAAGGTGAAATACACTCTTTTACATTGCTACAATGAACCTGAACCTGGATCGAGTCTGCTGGTCAACATAAAAGATATTCTTAGTCATGAATCCGAAAGAGGTTTGGAATCTGAAATTAAAAGAATTCAATCGCGATTTGACTTAGATGAAAATAACATCACTCTGAAATCGAAGTACGGAAACTTCAATAAGGTCGTATCTCAGCTATGTCGCAACCATAATTATGACCTAATTATAATGGGAAATAAAGGCAAAACTAGTACACGAAAAAAAGTATTTGGTTCCCATACTTCAGAAATGATTCGAAAGTCAAAAGTCCCACTATTGATCATTCCAGAATACTCCAATTTTAAACTCCCATTGAATTATGGATATGCTACTGACTTGATCGAATTAAACAATTATGAGGGCCTAGAATTCCTGAATTCCCTTTTCGAAATCCATTTGTCGATATTGAAAATAGTCAACGTCTCTCCTGCTGAAGAAGAAAAACTGGAAAAAGCTTACAAAGAAGAAAAACGACTGCAAGAATACTTCAACAGTGTTGGTCATGAATTCGTCGAGGAAAAAAACAAAAGTGTGACCACCGGAATCCGATCTTTCATCATTCACGAAGACATAGACCTTCTGGTTCTAATCGCAAGAAATCGAAGTTTCTTGGAAAATATATTTCACAAAAGTGTGACTTTAGACCTTAGTCAAAAACCAAGCATTCCACTTCTGATTTTAAAGGATTTTGATTTGGATTCTTGAGTCTAAATTTAACTCACTTAAAAGATGAAAATCTCAAATAAAAGATAGGTGAGTACATTAAGTAAAAATGATGCAAGACCTAGTGTTTTAAGCCAAATTTTATTTGGTATTTCGGAGCTTGTATAAAAACCAATTACCCCAATCAGTCCTGCAAAAACGAAAACTCCCATTAAGCTAACAAATACAAATACTTGTGAAATCGCATTTCCAATTGCTTCGAAACCTTTTTCAGATTCTTTAAATAAACTATCAGTTGCTAAAAAAGTGAAAGAAATTAAAAGAAAGCCAACAAATAAAACTTTTAAAAACAAAATCTTATTTAAGGGAAGAGAATTATTGTTTAGATCATCTCGATTCGGATTTTTACTTGGAACGGAATACAAAACCAGTAGACCTACGAACGCCATTAAAAATAAAATCAGAAACATCCATTTATTTCATTTGGTTAAGCTTAGCCACATACTTCCCAACAATATCAAATTCCAAATTTACACTATCCCCAATTTGAATATTTCTGAGATTGGTATGTTCCAGCGTGTAAGGTATAATAGCCACGGAAAATTCTTTGTCTTTGGAATTCACTACGGTTAAACTGATTCCATTCACCGTAATTGAACCCTTTTCTACAGTTATATGCTCACCTGAATAACGAAAAGTAAAAATGGTACTCCCATCTTGATTCTCAATACCGACGCATTCTCCTGTCGCATCCACATGTCCTTGAACAATATGCCCATCCAATCGATCACCTACCTTGGTACATCGCTCAAGATTGACCACATCCCCAATCTTTAAATCTCCCAAATTGGTTTTTTGCAAAGTTTCATCAATGGCCGTAACCCGATACCGATCAGAAGTGATTTCCACAACTGTCAAACAACAACCATTATGCGCCACTGATTGATCGATTTTTAATTCATCTTTAAATGGGGCTTCAATAAAAATTTCGAGATTGGTGCGATCTTTCTGAAGGTCGATTACTTTTCCCTCAGCCTCAATTATTCCTGTAAACATTTATTCTTTTGGATTTCGAATGTTGACTGTACCCTGAACGTCTGTATCGATCAGGCCTGCAAGTTTAATTGTAAATATTTTACAAACATAGAAATAGGTTCCTTCGGTTAACAATTTACCATTCTCCATGTCACGCCCATTCCACATGATATTCGGATTTTCAGTTTCGAAAACCAATTGTCCCCAACGGTTGAACACTTTAAAATCAACTTTCTCCACGAATTTATAAGGGAAAATGGGATGGTATAAATCGTTTTCACCATCTCCATTTGGCGTAAATACATTTGGTAATTCATAAACCCCGTCACAATTATCTATACAAACCGTATCCGAAGGCAAGCTTTCATTTCCATAGATAGCAGAATCCACTGCGGTGATATAATAACATCCGGCAATCGAACCTTTACCTCCGTCCGTGAAAGTCACATTACTAGCACCCTGCAAGGTTGTCAAATACTGGAAGGCTTGTCCGGTAAATGGCGTATAATACAGGTTGTAACTCATGACATCATCTGCACAGGAATTATTTGGATTCTCCCATTGTAGATAAACTTCTTCAAAATCACAATCTCCATCGATTTGCGGGTTTCCTGGAGGACAAGGAGGCGTGTAATCCCAAGGGATTCCGCAGGCAACTTGCGACCAATTTAATATTGGGTCGATTACTCCATCTTCATTGTAATGTCCATGGGACAACACTTTATAACAATACGTTTGCTGATTGATTAATCCCGTGTCTAAATAAAAAGTGTCCGTCGTAATCCCAAGCAAATTGAAAGTCCCACTTCCAGTTGGCACTTCTTTATAAACATAGAAAGTGTCATTTACCCACGGGGCATTTACGCTCCATATTACATTCAGCTCGTTATCGTTTGGTATGGTACTGACGAAAATGGAACTTGCAGATGAAGATTTCCCAACTGGGAACTGTCCACTATACAATTCAACAGCATAAGAATGCGCTGTGTCTTGCGTATTGATATTATTCTCAATGAAAACCGTATCCAAAACTGTAATATCCGCATTCGTTGGACCTGTATAAATCAAAGTATTCGCTTCTCCAAAGCCTTCAGTTTTATACAAGCGGTAATGATAAGGTCCTGGGAAATTAACTGTATCTAATTCTTTTGGTCTCGCCCACATCACTGTATCAGAGCCAGTTGCTACATCGGTCGATAATATCGAAACATTCGTCATAATCGGAACCTCAAAATTCAGTTCTGTGCAAACTTGCTCCGACATACAAGATTCTTCATCATTGTCTAATACAGCTACAACAACATAGCAGTAATTAATTCCAATCACCAAGTCATCCGAATCGATATAAGTTGTATCATTTGCACTAACCGTTCCAACCAAATCAAAACCGATTTCCTCAGGTCTTGTAGAACAACAATCGTCTGTGTAAATCAAACTATCTGAACTTCTGAAAATTTTGTAGTAACCAACATTGGTACATGGATTGGCATCCCAAAAAAGTTGTATCGATGTTCCTATCGGCAGTGCGCTCAAATTCGTTACGGGTGGAGCGACAACAGATATATTCCAAGTTTCAATATCTTTTAGTGGCACTTGCGGATCTGAATCTTCTGCAATAAAAGTCATTGCATATTCCGATCTTCTTACTGCTCCACAATCTGGAATCCAAGTAAAAGTTCCAACTGCTGTAGGATCTCCAGTACCTCCTGTAAACGTAGCAGGATTACTTGTGAAATTATAAGGCTCTCCTCCTGCAGTTAATGTAACAAAATGATTCCCGGGAGACAATGGATCTTCGTTCGCAGTAACATCAAATTCGATAAGACTTCCAGCGACTACACAAGTATCTTCCACCGGATCGATCACAGGTGGTTCGTTTTGACAAGTAGTTACTGTGATTTGCATATCTCGAAGAACAGAACCAATCTTGACTCCACTTCTCCACTCGTAAATTTTCAGTGCCAAATTATATTCTCCTGTAATTTGTGGTCCTGGTCCTACCCAAGAAACCGTTCCTGTAACTGGATCGACAGTCAAATTACCATTACTTGGCGCATTAAACTCATCCGGGTATTGATAAATCTGTGGCGAAAAATCCACGCAAAACTCACCCTTACAAAAAACCAATTCATAAGACAAGGAGTCCCCATCTGGATCATAAGCCAATGAATTGTAATACCAAGGCTGTTGTACGCATGCTAGAGTTGGGCAAGGGCAATTATCAAAAAGTACTGAATTATTTGGTGAACCTAAAAATGGTGAGATGATCAGCTCCGTTTCCACGCAGAAAAATTTATCTACACTGTTTACCACATTATTCACATCAATATTTCGGTTTGGATCATGAAACCAAATCAAATAGGTTCCCGGACCTGTATAGGTGTGCGTTCCGATGTAGGTGTTTACCTTGACATCATATAAGAAATTAATGTCCTCACTTACCCTTTGAACCGTATCCGCATCTCCATCACCATAATTTAATGTTAGAAAGTCACGATCAGCTTCACTGGATTCCTTCGTACATGTTTTGATTGTGAAACGATAGGTGTTTCCCGAAATATGTTCATAAGTGATTTCACCTGCACGATTGTGGGTAGCCATGGTAAAATTTGCCCCTAAAAATGCAATCAGAAATATGGATAAAACACGTACTATCATTCGTTTAAATCGAAACAACTAAATTATGTATTAATAATAACTTTTCATATTAAAAATTGTTGTATTTCAACAATAATTCTTCTATCCGATCATAAAGAATTAAGAAATTGATACTTTTATGGAAAATTTCGAAATGATCAAAACAGATATAAATTCTTCTACAGAAAAAGACGCAAATCATATTCAATTGGTTGTAAAAGCTGAAGATTTAAATTCAGTTGACTTCCCTTTTGATTTAGATAAAAAACATCTAATCGACTCTTTTTCAGACAAAGTTAAAAGTCGACTTCTATCCGATGGTAAACATCAATTCTTTATTGGTCTCTTATCAGAAGATCAGGAAGCCAATAGAAAATTAGGTGCGAAAGCCTTTAAATCTTTTGAAGGAGAGGAGCTTCAGTGTTCTATTTCCAATACAGGTGAGGATCAGAACTTACTTTCCTTTTTAGAAGGGTTTTATATGTCTGGATATGATTTTCGAAAGTACTTTTCAGAAGAGAAGAAATCCAAATTCGAAAAACTGACGCTTATTTCACAGCTCGATGCAGCTAAATTAAAGGAAACTCAAATCACGATTGAAGCCTCTTTATGGACCAGAGAAATGGTGAATGAACCTGTTTCTACTTTAAATGCACCAAAATTAGCTGAAGAAATTCAGACCTTATTTGAAGGGACATCTGCAAAAGTGGAAGTTTTCGAAAAAGCGAAAATCGAAGCACTTAAAATGGGTGGATTATTAGCCGTAAATAAAGGTTCAATTGACCCACCAACATTCACAATTATTGAACATAAACCCGCAAATGCCATTAATGACAAACCAATTGTTTTAGTTGGAAAAGGGGTGGTTTACGATACGGGTGGATTAAGCTTAAAGCCGACTCCAAACTCCATGGATCTTATGAAATCTGACATGGGTGGTGCTGCCATGATGGTTGGTTCCATGGCGGCTATTGTCAAAAATCAATTGCCGGTTCACATGATCTGTTTGATTCCGGCCACCGATAATAGACCTGGAGGAAATGCTTATGCACCGGGAGATGTGATTAAAATGTACAATGGCAAAACCGTTGAAGTTTTAAATACAGATGCTGAAGGAAGAATGATCTTGGCAGACGCTCTCTCTTATGGAGATAAATTCGAACCCATGCTTACAATGGATGCAGCGACATTAACTGGTGCAGCAATTCGTGCAATTGGAACTTATGCTTCCTGTGTCATGGGAAATGCAGAAGAAAAGTATTTTGATTTATTAGAAGACACTGGAAAAGAAACATTTGAAAGAACCGTAAGATTGCCATTCTGGGAAGACTATGGGGAAGAGATGAAATCGAAAATTGCCGACTTAAAAAATATTGGCGGACCTTATGCAGGAATGATTACTGCAGGTAAATTTTTAGAAAACTTTACAGATTCTCCTTATATACATATCGACATAGCCGGACCTTCATTTACACAATCTCCAAAAGACTATTTCAGTTATGGAGGTACAGGATATGGAGTGAGATTGATCTATGGATTCATAAAAAAGATTGCAAATGGAGAAGCGTAATATTAAAGTAGGAATTACAATAGGAGATATTAATGGAATTGGTCCTGAAATCATTATTAAAGCACTAAAGGACACCAGATATTTCTCCGAGTTCACACCTATTATATATGGTTCAGCAAAAGTGATGTCTTTTCACAAGAAGGCAATCAATGATCAGCACTTCAACTTTACTTCCATCAAAAGTGCAGATGAAGCTAAAGGAAAAAAAGTAAGTGTAATTAACTGCTGGAATGATGAAGTAAAGATTAATTTAGGTGAAACCAATACTATAGGAGGCGAATATGCCTTTAAATCTTTGGAAGCCGCAACTAAGGATCTTGCAGCAAATAAAATTGATGTTTTAGTTACGGCACCAATCAACAAAAAAAGTATTCAAGATGCCGGGTTTAAATTCCCAGGTCACACCGAGTACTTGGCTGATCTATCCAATGTGGACGAGGCTTTGATGTTGATGGTTTACGAAGGATTGAGAGTCGCCTTGGTAACTGCACACGACCCATTAAAAGATGTAGCTTCTAAGATCACTAAAGAAAGTGTGACACACAAAATCAATCAATTACATCAGTCTCTGACCAGAGATTTCAGCATTCGAAAGCCAAAAATTGCTGTTCTTGGTTTAAATCCGCATGCAGGAGAAAGAGGAAATATGGGTGATGAAGAAATCAACCACATCTTACCCGCAATTGGAGAATGTAAATCGAAAGACCTATTAGTATATGGGCCTTATGCTGCCGATAGCTTTTTTGGTTCTGAAAATTTGAAGAATTTTGATGGTGTCGTGGCTATGTATCATGATCAAGGTCTCACAGGATTTAAATCCATCGCTTTTGGAAATGGAGTGAATTATACAGCGGGTCTTCCCATAGTAAGAACCTCTCCTGATCATGGAACTGCTATGGATATCGCCGGTAAAAATAAGGCCAATGAAAATTCCATTCGAAACGCCATATTTTTAGCAATAGACATCTATAAGAATAGGCAAATGGAAAAAGAAATTACCGCCAATCCTCTTAAGCCTCAGAAAACTGGCTCTAAGAATGATTAAATTTCTTTTTTTATAAAAATTTTTATCCCTATCTTTGCCCTCTTAAATTTCGTGAGGTGCAAAGTTTTGACAAGACATTTGAAATCAATTTTAGTTCTTTAAAAACTGGAATTCACGAGTTTAAGTTCGTCCTTGACGATACGTTCTTTGATCAACTGGAGTTAGATAGAGAGTTTAAAGATTCCGAGATCGAATTTGATGTAAGGCTTGATAAGTCAGAAAACATGCTGACTTTCGACTTCACTTTAAATGGGGAAGCACTTATGCCTTGTGGTCGATGTACAGATGATATGGCATTCGAATTTGATGGCGAATACAGACAAATCATGAAATTTGGTGAAGAATCCCTGAGAGAAGATGAATTGTGGGTATTATCTCCCGCTGAATATAAAGTCAACTTGGGATCGCTACTTTATGAATTCTCCATGCTATCGATTCCTACGAATGTTTTTCATGAAAATGAAGAGGATTGTAATCAGGAATATTTATCAAGCATATCTGACTATCTGTTGACTGAAGTACCGGAAGAAGACGAAAACAACGAAGAAAATGATGAAGAAATTGACCCCAGATGGAGTCAATTGAAAAACTTAAAAAATAAAAACAATTAGAGATGGCACATCCTAAGAGAAAACAGTCGAAAACTAGAAGAGACAAAAGAAGAACTCATGTTAAGGCTACAGCTGCAAATGTTTCTACATGTCCAACTACTGGTCAGCCACATTTGTTCCACAGAGCTCACTGGCATGAAGGAAAATTGTACTACAAAGGAAAAGTTATTTTAGAAAAAGAAGTTGCAGTTTAATTCATAATTCTTTGTTATCTTCCCATCGAATTTTAGAGGAAGAACTGAGACATGAAAATTGCTATAGATATTATGGGCGGCGACTTTGCTCCTGAAGCGAATGTTTCAGGAGCGATTGAAGCCCGAAAAGAACTTCCTTCTGAATGCACAATTGTCCTTATTGGCGACAAAGACAGCATTCACAACTCCCTTCAAGAACTTAATGGTGATCCCAATGATTTTGAGATCGTATATACGACTGAGGTTGTTACCATGAGTGACCACCCTGCACGGGTAATTGGTCAAAAACCAGATTCCAGCATTGTAAAAGGCTTCAAATTATTAGCAGCAAAAGAAATTGACTGTTTTGCTAGTACAGGAAATACTGGTGCGATGCTTGCGGGTTCCATGTTGGTTATCAATACAATTCCAGGAGTTATTCGACCTTGTATCACTTCATCCATTCCGCGACCAGACGGCAAGCATAATTTAGTGCTTGATGTTGGATCAAACGCGGATTGTAAGCCCGACGTACTTTATCAATTTGCCATATTAGGAAATATCTACTCCAAGTTGATTCTTGGCTTTGATAATCCAAAAGTAGGACTTCTGAATATTGGTGAGGAAGAGGAAAAAGGAAACCTCTTAACTCAGTCTGCTCACAAGCTCATGAAAGGATCAACTGACTTCAATTTTATTGGAAATGTAGAATCTCGATATATCTTCGAAGATTTTGCGGATGTCATTGTCTGTGACGGATTTACAGGAAACGTAATCTTGAAAGAAGCCGAGGGACTCTATAAATTAATCAAAAAAAGAGGTATCGAAGACGAATATTTTAATAAATTTAACTACGAAAATTACGGCGGAACACCGATTTTAGGTATTAATTCCAATGTGATCATTGGTCATGGAATCTCAAGTGGAAAAGCTGTAAAAAATATGTTAGTTTTGTCCTACGAAGTGACAAAAAACGAACTTTCGAATAAAATAAAAGAACTTTTCATATAATATGTCGAAAATCACAGCTGCGATAACAGGTATTCAAGGATATGTCCCAGACGACGTTATGACGAATCATGATTTGGAAAAGATCGTGGATACAAATGACGAATGGATCAGAACTCGAACTGGAATTGAAGAAAGACGAATTCTTAAAGGGGAGGCATGTTCCTTTTTGGGCGTCAAAGCAGTTGAAGGTCTTTTGGAGAAAACAGGTACGGATCCGATGGACATTGACATGGTTATTTGTGGTACGGTGACTCCAGACTACGGTTTCCCAAGCACAGCCAACCTCATCTGTGATAAAGTAGGAATGAAAAATGCCTGGGGATATGATTTGATTGCAGCTTGTTCTGGATTTATTTACGGACTTACAACTGCAGCATCTTTCATTGAATCAGGAAGACATAAAAAAATTATTGTGATTGGTATTGATAAAATGTCAGCTATCCTCAATTACGAAGATCGTACGACTTGTGTGATTTTTGGTGATGGTGGTGGAGCTGCATTGGTAGAACCCAACGAAGAAGGGATGGGAGTTATCGATACAATCATGAAGTCTGATGGTTCGGGTGTGAATTACCTGTACCAACCTGGTGGTGGTTCTGCTCATCCAGCTTCGCATGAAACTGTGGATCAAAGAATGCACTTTGTTCATCAGGAAGGTAAACAAGTATTCAAATTTGCAGTGACCAATATGGCTGATGTTTCGGCCGAAATCATGGAAAGAAATAATTTGACCAGTGATGATGTTGATTGGCTCGTACCGCATCAAGCTAACTTGAGAATTATTGATGCAACTGCAAATCGAATGGGTCTTCCTAAAGAGAAGGTCATGGTCAATATCCAGAAATATGGAAACACGACTGCAGGCACCCTTCCTCTTTGTTTGTGGGACTGGGAAAAACAGTTGAAAAAAGGAGATAATTTAATTTTGTCGGCTTTTGGTGGAGGCTTCACATGGGGAGCAATCTACTTGAAGTGGGCTTATGATTCTAAATAAATAAGTAAACCAATTAATATGAACTTAAGCGAAATTCAGGATTTAATAAAATTCGTTGCTAAGTCAGGTGTTAACGAAGTAGAGATCGAACAAAAAGATTTTAAGATCACTATTAAGTCTGACAGTCTGAAAAAGAAAAAAGGTCAAGAGCAAATCTTAGTTCAAGCAGCTCCTGTTGCTGCTGCACCTGTTGCTGCTCCGGCACCAGCACCTGTTGCTGCTGCACCTGCGCCAGCTCCTGCTCCGGCAGCCGCGGCTCCTGCACCAGCAGAAGATGAATCAAAATATGTAACAATTAAGTCACCAATGATTGGTACTTTCTATAGATCTCCATCTCCAGATAAAGATGTATTTGTTGAGGTTGGTGATTCTGTAAAACCAGGTGATTGCATTTGTATCATTGAAGCTATGAAATTGTTCAATGAAATCGAATCAGAAGTTTCAGGAAAAATCGTGAAAGTTTTGGTTGATGATGCAACTCCAGTAGAATATGATCAACCATTATTCTTGGTTGACCCATCTTAATTGTTGATACTAAAAAGAAATTATGTTTAAGAAGATTCTTATTGCAAATAGAGGGGAAATTGCCCTGAGAGTAATAAGAACTTGTAAGGAAATGGGAATCAAAACGGTTGCTGTTTATTCCACTGCGGATAAAGACAGTTTACATGTGAGATTCGCTGACGAAGCCGTATGTATTGGTCCTCCTGCAAGTTCTGAATCCTATCTTCAGATTCCTAAGATTATTGCGGCCGCTGAGATTACAAATGCAGACGCCATACATCCAGGATATGGATTCTTATCTGAAAACGCGAAATTTTCAAGAGTTTGTGCAGAACACAATATCAAGTTTATTGGTGCCTTGCCAGAGCAAATTGAAAAAATGGGTGACAAAGCCACGGCTAAAGCAACCATGATTGAGGCTGGCGTTCCTTGTGTTCCAGGTTCCGAAGGACTTCTTGAGTCATTAGCGCATGCTAAGAAAATGGCGAAAAAGATTAAATATCCTGTGATCATCAAAGCCACTGCTGGTGGAGGTGGAAAAGGAATGAGAATAATCTGGAATGAAGAAGAACTCGAACCAAATTGGGATTCTGCAAGACAAGAAGCTGCAGCTTCATTTGGAAATGATGGGATGTATATGGAGAAGTTCATTGAAGAGCCTCGACATATTGAAATCCAAATTGCTGGTGACCAGCACGGAAATGCATGCCACATGTCAGAAAGAGATTGTTCAATCCAAAGAAGACACCAAAAATTGGTTGAGGAAACGCCCTCTCCTTTCATGACTGATGCCCTAAGAAAGAAAATGGGTGAAGCGGCTATTAAAGCTACCAAGGCAGTAAATTACGAAGGAGTTGGAACGGTTGAGTTTTTGGTTGACAAAAACAGAAACTTCTACTTCATGGAAATGAACACTCGTATCCAAGTAGAACATACCATTACAGAAGAAGTAATCAATTTTGACTTGATCAAAGAACAAATCAAAATTGCTTGGGGTGACAAAATCTCTGGAAAAAATTACGAACCACAAATGTGTTCGATTCAATGTAGAATCAATGCGGAGGATCCGGATAATGATTTCAGACCTTCTCCAGGGAAGATTACAACTTATCACGAACCAGGTGGGCATGGACTAAGATTGGATACGCATGTTTATGCAAGTTACGTGATCCCTCCATTCTATGATTCCATGATCTCAAAGCTAATTGTAGTTGCCCAAACAAGAGAAGAAGCAATTACAAAAATGCAAAGAGCCTTGGATGAATACATCATTGAAGGAGTGAAAACAACCATTCCATTCCATCAAAAATTGATGAAAGACGAAAACTTCCGAAAAGGAAACTTCACAACGAAATTCCTTGAGGATTTTGAATATTAAAACTGAAAGGAGCTTAAAAAGCTCCTTTTTTTATGCTTAAAATTTTTCCCATACTACTTCTAGTTATTTTCTCCTGCGCGCCCAAGAAAAAAGAGAAAAACCCACTTATTGCCCATTGCGATGGAGAATCCATTGAAATCGCACTAAAACCACAGGGGAAAAACGCACTTACACTCTATCCGGAAAAGGATGAATTGGATAGCAAAAAAGCATGGAAAATCGACTACCCTGTTTACCATTGGGAGATCGCGGATGTGGACAATGATGGCTGTGATGAAATTTTGGTAGGTGTAACAAAAACAACTCGTTTTGATCCGAATCCGGGTAAACGCCTTTTTATTTTTAAATTATTTGATGGTCATATTCGCCCAAAATGGATGGGTTCAAGATTGAGTAAACCTCTTGTTACTTTTAAAGCCATTGGACATGACAAAACCTTTATTTTATCACTGGAAGAAGATGGTGAAAACGAATTCCTGATCGCCTATTATGAATACGGAGAATTTGGACTGGAATTCGTCTCTTACCTACACAGAAAACTAAGCGAAAATTCAGCTAAACTCCTTTTTCAATTTTATTGATTCGAATTTTACTTGATTCCATTTAATAGTCCACTGAAAATAGTATTTTTGAACTCATTACAACTAAAACACTAAAGTTCAAAAACATAGATATGAAAAAGATTATTCCAATAACTTTATTGCTTTTCCTTTTTTCCTGTTCAAGTGAAGAAAAATCATCGGAAAAAGACGCGGATAATTCAGCTGAAAATCAAGAAACGGTGCAGGAGGAAAATGCAGTCGCTTTAGAGATTCCCGAATTATCTAAACTGATGCCTATTTCCAAAAATTTCAATAAAGGAAAAGTAGATATCTCTAAAGTAAATGTGGAGGAACTTTCTTTAGTGGAATGCCGAATTTATCGCAATCACATCTTAGCAACGAAGGGTCATTTGTTCATGAAAGCAGAATTGAGAGCCTTTTTTGATGCCACAGATTATTACCAAGATTTGATGTGGAAAGTCTATGAAGAAGATTTAAAAGTAGATAAAAACCTGAGTCCGGAAGAACAAGAATTCGTAGATAAATTAACCGCAAGAGAAAATGAATTGAAGAAGTCAAATTTCGTCGATAATAAGGTGAATTTGGCTAACCTAGTGAACCTGTATCAGTTCATGGATATCAAACCAGAATTCCTTTCCGCGATTGCGAAAAATGGTTTTATTATCACTCCCGGAAAGAAGGAGCAGCTTTTCCATGTGTATGAAGAAAATGATTACAAACAGATTCCAAACTTTATCACAACCGACATTTATTTGCAGTTATACCATATGTATTTCTCTTATGTCTTAAAATCAATAGAAAAGGAGAGTTTCATCCCAATGTTGCGATCAATTTGTAAAAATCAATACGAATATTTCATTGGTGAAATGGAAGGTGCTCAAGGTGATCTTAGAAAAGTATTGGCGAAAAATGCCGCTTTCTACAAAATTGGTGCTGACCTCTTATTGGAGAAAGGGTTTACAAGCGAGACTCACCCTGATATAGCAGAAATGGTTCAAACTGAATTACAGTTAATCCAAAAATTCCAAGCTGGAGAATCCCCTTTTATGAGTGGTCGACTTGTAGATTATTCTTTATATAAACCTAGAGGTCATTATACTCGAAAAGAAGAAATGAAGCAATATTTCATGGCCATGATGTGGATGCAAAACGCCTTTTATTGTGGAGCCGAAAAGGATGGTCAGATCAAGGATATTCTCTTCCACGCTCTTGGATTGAAGATGAATCCAGCTTCTTTGGAAAAGTACAAGAAAATGGACGAGCCTTTAACTTTCATTTTTGGTCAGCAAGACAACTTGTCCATGATTGACGTTTTAAATGAAATGGAAAAAGAAGGTGTTTCGGATTTTGCGGCTGTGGAAAATGCAGATATCGGCAAATGGTCGAAGAAACTTGAAAAAATGTACAAGAAAAAGAACCGTATCATGTCTGGAAATGATGCTGGTCCCGGAGCTTGTTATAAGGTGAATTTTATTCCTCAACGATATTTAAACGATAATGACATTCTTCAAAATTTAGTGGATTTAGAAAATAAACCGTCACAAAGATGTTTTCCTCAAGGACTCGACATGTTCGCTGCCTTTGGAAATGACAATGCCAGAAAAATCCAATTAGAGGAAATGAAAGAAGGTGAAAAGTGGGATCAATACGAGAAGAATTTGGATAAGCAAACAAAGAAATTTGCTAAGAAAAATGACTGGGGCGAAACGGTGTATGATTCTTGGATTAAGATGTTACTGGACATGGATAATCAGGATTCGAAATATCCGTATTTCATGAATACTTCTCAATGGTCAAAGAAGAATTTGTTTACTGGACTAGCTTCTTGGGCTGAATTGAAGCATGATGCCATTTTATACGGAGAACAACCCATGGCTGCAGAATGTGGTGGTGGCGGACCTCCTGAGCCTTATACATTGGGATATGTAGAGCCGAATGTGAAATTTTGGGAAAGCCTGCTGGCATTGAGTAACAAAACTAAATCTATTTTAGAGGACAATGGCTTATACAATAAAGATGTAAAAGGCAAAACAACAGAAATCATTGAATCCATTGAATTTATGGTAAGCATCAGTAAAAAGGAACTTGCTGGGAAAAAATTGACACAAAGTGAATATGAAACCATAGAAGTTTTAGGTTCTTCCATAGAATGGCTGACTCTTTCCGTATTAGATCCTGATCTTTGGTTGGATAGCTGGGATTTGGTGCAAGGTCCTGATAAATCAGTTTCGGTTATTGCTGACATTTACACCAATAACGATCGAAAATGTGAGCAAATGGGGATCTTACACGTAGGAACAGGTTTAGTGAATGAAATTTATGTAGTTGTGGAGATTGAAGGTCTTCTATATCTAACAAAAGGAGCCACATTATCTTACCACGAATTCCAAAGAGCTCTTGACGATAGACTGACCGACGAAAAATGGCAAGAAATGCTCAAAAAAGGTAAACGCCCTGGAATACCTGCATGGATTCAAGAGATTATGTATGAAGAAGGCGCGCCAAAAGGAGACGAGAAAGTCTTCTACTCTTCTGGATGCTAAATTGAGTGGGAGTTTTGAGCAAGAGCAAGAGGAAAAGTGCTAAACTAGGATTTCGCTTGATTCGGATTATTTTCTGTTGCTAAAGAATTTAGAGTCTTTCATGAACTTCTTCTTTGAAGGGGTATGCTAAACAAGTAATTTACAGATTACTAAAATGTACAATTATGAAATTATTTATTTGTTCCTTCACCCTGCTTTCATCTATTCTTTTTTCATATTCTCATTCTCAAGAGATGGGTGCTTTGACTGATGAAAGAGATGGTCAATCCTATAAAACGGTTACGATTGATGGAAAAACTTGGTTAGCCGAAAATCTAAAATTCAAAGCAGAAGGAAGTGTTAGTTATAAAAAAGATGAAAAAAACGATGCTAAATACGGTCGATATTACACCTATGAAGCTGCTCTAAAGTCATGTCCAACAGGATGGGAATTACCAACTGAAGAGCAATACCAGGCTCTTTCGGATAAATTTGGAGGAAATTATGACTCGGGTAAAAAACTCAAAAGCACTTCAGATTGGTATTGGACTACAAATGGAGATAATAGCAGTGGGTTTAATATTGTTCCAGCCGGGAAAATTTACAAGAACAATGATTCTGGTCAAGGAGAAACTGCTACTTTTTGGGTAGCGGGAGAAGCACCAGAAGGAAAAGGACTAATACGAACCATTTCATCAAGGGATGGAAACACTTATAAAGCTTACAAGTTTAAAAATGAATCCTTTACCAAAGCAAATGGTAAAATGACCATACGTTGTATTAAAAAGTAACCTTGTACTGAAGAATTTTTCTAAAATAGTACCTTTATCCTTATGAGAATTGGTACCATTCTTTATTTCCTTCTGTTTGTCAGTTTTTCCTGTTCGGACTCTGCGAAGGAGTCGAAAAAAGGAATCAAGCAATCAGATCAAATTGAGTCCAAGGAATCCATCCGTATCCTTTTTGCTGGAGACCTTCTTTTAGATCGTGGAGTTGCCGAACAAATTAAAAGAAAGGGCATCGACTTCCTATTTTCTGGAGTTGATAGCGTGATTCGTTCACATGATTATTTTGTAGCGAACCTGGAAACTCCTCTAACAAATATAGAGAGCCCCTTAAACAAAAAGTATATTTTCAGGTCTGACCCAAAGCACGCTTCATCCTTGAAAAATCATGGCATAAGTCATGTGATCATGAGTAATAATCACACCATGGACCAGGGAAAGGAAGGACTGAAAGACAGCTATGAGAACCTAATTCAAGCTGGAATTGTTCCTGTTGGTTATGGTGATCAAGCTCTAGAATCTTGTCGCCCGATCCTAATTGAATCTGGAAAGCACAGCATTGCACTCTTCTCTAGTGTTCAAATTCCAATTGAGAATTGGTTTCAAGTAGATGAACAGCCGGGAGTTTGTCAATTTCAAGGAGAAGAATTAGAAGATAGGATCAAAGATTACCACGATTCCAATCCCGAACATAAGATCATTGTCAATCTGCACTGGGGTATGGAATATTTGAGTACACCCAATTTCTCCCAAATGCAACATGCTAAAAATTTGATTGATGCGGGTGCCGATGCGATCGTTGGACATCATCCGCATGTTATTCAATCTATGGAGGAATACAAAGGAAAAATGATTTATTACAGTATTGGCAATTTCATTTTTGACTCTAAAAACCCCATTTCGAAAAAGGCTTTAATGGTGTCCATTCAAATTGATGAAAAAGGAGTATTGAGCTGTTCGAAAATTCCGATTAAAATTCGTTCTTGCAGACCCGAATACCTCGAAAATTAAAGGCGAACTCCAACAATACAGACATCGTCTAGCTGACTATTGGTTCCTTTCCAATCCAAAAATTCATTTTTTAATTTCTTATGCTGATCAGCCATGGAGCATTCAGAATTTTTAGATAGAAATTTATGTAGCCTCTTTGAAGAATATTTCTTGTTTTTCGGACCTCCAAATTGATCTTGAAAACCATCAGAACCCAAATAAAGCGTATCTCCTTTGTCATAATAGATGGTCTGAGATTCAAATTTTCTTTCATTCTCGATTTGCCATCCACCGATTGGATATTGACTGCCTTTATAAACCAGCATCTCCTTCCCTTTTCTCATGTGAAGAATCTTTCGGTTGGCAGAAGAGTAATAAATTTTTTGATTTTTCTGATCTAAACAAATTAGAGATAAATCGATCCATGGGTTGTCAAAATTGACTTTATAGGCATCCTTAAAACAAGCGATGAATTTCTTATCTACTTCCTGAAGAATTCGATTGGTCTTTTTAACCTCCTTATTCATCACGGCGTATTCAAAAAGATTCAAAGCTAAAACCGACAGCAGGGATGCTGATATTCCGTGACCAGTGCAGTCTCCAACAACTAAGTACTTTAAGTCATGATGCTGGCCCACCCAATAAAAATCTCCAGATACCAAGTTCTGTGGTAAATACAATGTAAAATACTCTTCGAATAGTCTGTCAAAATGCCTTTTCTTTGGCAACAATCCCTGCTGTACAAATTGCGCACTTAGGAGACTTTTTCTCATCTCCAAGGATTGCAATTCTGAATCGGTTTTAATCATAGTTTGTGAGTTTCTACAACAAAAAAAGGCTTTATTCGACTTTGAATAGGTTAATAAAACCTTATTTAAATCTTAATCTCGACGAACGGTTGAAAATTGAATTATGAGACTTCAATTCCTTACGATGAAAATGAATTAGCCTTCTATCTTTTTATTCTCTTTTGATCATTTTTTCTTATATCCCAATAAATTCTCATTGGAAATTGTTCAATGATAATTGATAATTGATAATTTTAAGCATGTCATTTACACCGGAAGGAAAAGGATGGATTCAGAAATACCATGAATTGGCCTCAAATGGGACCATTCAGATGGAGGTTGATCAGTATCAGTTTGATCCTGAAAAAAATCTGTATTTGAATATTCAAGATACCGGTTTGATTTATGGCTACCCGACCAATTTCATTTTCTATCCGGATGAAATCAGTAAATGGGCAACAGCAGATTCTTATAAGCTTTTGTTATATGAAGGATTCATTCTATCCAATATCCTGAATAGCCAAAGTCATGTTATTGACCCCAAAGAATTGATTGAATTTTACGAAATGTTGAATCACAAAAAGATCAGCAAGTTCAATTTATTCGGGAAAGATGATGATTATGAAAAAGTGGATTTCCTTCTCAGCAAAAGATTGAATATTAAAATTCAGGGTGATAGTTTCTGGTTAAATTATTTGTCCAACAGTTTCATTTACACCGACCTCATTCTTTATCACAAGATCAAAATGGGCCATCAATTCCCCGAACTTGAGAAAAGAATTCAATTCATCCAAAAGGCCGCCTTGCATATTATCATCGCTGCGACAACATCAAACGGTATCATTGGAGAAAAAGAAAAAGCGGTTTTTGATCTTTTCCTAGCCTCTTCAAGTCTACCTGATAGCGACAAAAACGAGATCGAATCAATGCTCAGCAAAGGGATCGATGTGAATGAACTTGTTTTGCCAGATGAATTGACCTGGATCGTTCGAAGATGGTTTTTGGAAATTGCTTTGATCGTTATTTTGGCTGATAATATCATCGATCCGAAAGAACAAGCATTTGTGGAAAAGCTCTCAGAAAGATTGAGTTTCAATAAATACGAGTTGGAAGATGCACAAAATTCGATTCAAAGTTTCATTCTGAACAATTTTGAGAAGCTTCCTTATCTGACAGACAAGTCTGAATTTCAGCAAATCTATGGCAATGTTTCCAATAAGGTGGTTAAAGCCGTAAGCAATAACAAAGAGAAACTGATCAAAGAATTACATGAAAGTAAGGAATTGGTTGCCCTAATTACAAAATCCACCACACGGGAACTTACAAGAGATGAAAAGAAGAAAGTAAGAAAACAATTAGGTGATTTAGCCAAATCCATCCCAGCATTAGCAGTTTTCATGCTTCCAGGAGGCGCAATTTTACTTCCTTTGGTCTTGAAAGTATTACCAAATCTACTTCCAAGTGCTTTTCAATCGAATAAGTTGGATGAAGGAAATGAAGAATTAAAAATGAAAAATTAAAAATTGGGATTGAGTTATGACAAAAATTGAGTCGAGCCTTTAAATTTTTAGCTTTTACTTATTAGTTTATTTAGTTCTGCGAATTCTTCTTTTGTGAAATCTCGGTATTCTCCCACTGGGAGATCTCCCAATTCGATGTTCATGATTCGGGTTCGTTTCAGTTTGACTACACGGTAATCGAGGTATTCGCACATTCTTCTGATTTGTCGGTTGAGTCCTTGAGTAAGGATGATTCGGAATTCAAATCGACCAGTTTGTTCTACGAAACATTTTTTGGTGATGGTTCCTAGGATTGGAATTCCGCTGGCCATGGATTCTACAAATTGTCGGTTGACCGGTTTGTTTACGCGAACGATATATTCTTTTTCGTGATTGTTTCTTTCTCTCAGAATTTTGTTGACGATATCTCCATCATTTGTGAGAAAAATCAAACCTTCTGAAGGCTTATCCAATCTTCCCACCGGGAAAATTCTTGTGGGATAATTAATAAAATCAATGATATTATCGGGCTCCACTCGAGTATCAGTGGTACATACGATTCCAACGGGTTTATGGAAAGCGATGTAAACCGGTTTTTGATCACTTCCGTCTACATTTTCACCGTCTACACAAACTTGGTCTCCTTCTTGGACTTTGGTACCTAATTCCGGAATTTTCCCGTTGATGCTTACCCGATTTTGTTCGATGAGTTTATCGGCGGCTCTTCTAGAGCAGTATCCAATTTCGCTTAAATACTTATTGATTCTAGTTCCCTCGCTTTCTGACATAAGACAAAAGTAAGAGAATCTTAGAAATTTTCGTACTCACTTATCCCCTGTTTGTATGCTTTTAATGCCCGTTCTCGAGCTTCTTTATGATCTACGATTGGATTTGGGTAGGTCAATTCGTCTAAATCTTCCACCCAAGTTCTTACATATTCGCCTTTGGGATCAAACTTTTTTTGTTGTTCTGTTGGGTTAAATATTCTGAAATAAGGCGCTGCATCACAACCTGTTCCCGCAGCCCATTGCCAATTTCCATTGTTGGCGGAGAGGTCATAATCCAATAATTTTTCAGCAAAATAGGCTTCTCCCCATCGCCAGTCAATCAGTAGGTGTTTGCATAAAAAACTCGCCACAACCATTCGAACACGATTGTGCATATAACCAGTTTTATTTAGTTGACGCATACCGGCATCCACCATGGGGTAACCCGTCTCGCCTTTCTTCCACAATTCAAATTCAGCTTCATTATTTCGCCATTGAATACCGTCATATTTACTTCTGAAATTCTGGTCGACTACTTTAGGATAGTGAAATAGAATTTGCATGAAAAACTCTCTCCAGATTAACTCGCTTAAAAATGTTGCATTGGAATCTAATGCCTGAGCTACGATTTCGCGAATACCGACTGTTCCAAATCGCAAGTGTGGACTCAAATAGGAAGTCGCATCCTGATCGGGATAATCTCGCAATAAGTCGTAGTCCCCGATTCTTTTAAAATTAAAATCCTTGACCTGAATTTTTGATCGTTCAAACCCAATGGAATCAAGAGAAGGAAAGGGAAACTTATTTTGATGCAAATTCTTAAGTTCAATTCTAACAGGTGCTGCTTTTTCAGCATCAAATTTTGCCAACCATTTTTTCTTAAATGGAGTGAATACGGTATAAGGAGAACCATCATCTTTCACAACTTCAGACTCTTCAAAAATGACTTGATCTTTAAAAGTATGGAAGTCAACATCCTTTTCTTTTGCGATTTCTTGAATCTTTAGATCTCTTTTAATTGCATAGGGTTCGTAATCTTTATTCGTGAAAATGGCTTTTGGATGAAATTCCGAAATCAATTCTTTCCAGACCTCATCGGGATTCCCTTTTTTAACTAAAAGAGACGAACCTATTTCGAGTAATTCCGCATGAATCTTTTCCAATTGATCATAAATGAAGGTCACCCGAGCATCATCTTTCTTCAATTCCGCTAAAATTTCATCATCAAAAATAAAAACCGGAATGAGGGATGAGGAGGAATCTAGGGCATTTAACAAGCCTATATTATCTGACAAACGCAGATCTCTTCTAAACCAAAAAAAAGTAGTTGAATCCATTCTTGTTTAACAACTGAAAATAGGAAATGTTTATTTTAGTGAAATGAAATATTTCGCCTTTCTCATTCTATTGATTTCCAATTTCGCATTTGGCCAAGACAGTACTTCGATGGAGCAAGACACCACTTCTATTATCAAAATGGATATGGCGGATGTTTTACCTGAATTTCCGGGCGGGGATGTAGCCATGATGCAATTTATTCAAACACATGTCACCTATCCAGCAATTGCCCGAGAAAACAATATACAAGGAAGAGTTTTTGTTGAATTTATCGTAGACACAACCGGTAATCTCTCCAATTTCAAAATAGTAAGGAGCGTTTCCCCAGAATTGGATGATGAAGTCTTAAGAGTAGTAAAAAAATTCCCTCGATTTAAACCCGCCATGCAAAATGGGCGCAAAGTCCGGGTCAGGTATACAGTTCCTGTTACTTTTCGAATGAGTTAGCTTAAAAATCCAGAATATCGTCGTTTGATACCTCATCGATATCCGTGTATTGATAACTGATATACACTGACAAAACGGAAAGCAACAAAATGGTATAAGCTAAATCCGAAACCATCGCAATTGCTCCAAACATTCCCAATAGAAAAGTCTCAATTAACATCACAGTAAAAACGAATATTGGAACCGCAATAAAAATGAGGGATTGAATCTTTAGAGGTCCTAGTTTATACATGCGTATTCCAAAAATAAAATGACCAACAATGAGGACAATAAAAGAGCCTAAACTTGCAAAACCTATAACGACGTCAAATAGTCTTGTAGAGTCACTAGTACCTTGATTAAAAATCAAATACAAAAAGAACAAAAATAAAATCGAGTAGTGAATTAGAATTAAAACCAAAGGGGCTTTGAAACGAAACTTTTGCTTCGACTTTTTACGAATAAATGCGGCCAAATCATAAGTAATAAGAGCGAGCCCCGTGTAGGTTACCAACAAAAGTGAAAGGGAAATATATGGTCGGTCATACATCAAGAACCAATGCTCAGGAATCCAGAATAGCACCAAAACAGTCAGAATAGAAATATACTGTCGAAACATAAGTAGGTTTTATCGTTTTGTGTAAAACTAAGAAAACCTTTTCAATGCTTCTTCAATATTTGCCCCCAAACTTCCCAACCATTCGAGCGCCTTAACTTCTGATTTGAAAATTTTTGCCGGTTGTATGGGTTTGTCAATTTTAATATACGTCCGAATAACAATGCGCATGGCTAGGGTATTGATCATTATGGCATTTGCCAAGTTGATATCGTTTAGTTCAGGACTATTCGCTAGGTATTGCTTAGCTTCTTTGGTAATATTTCCAAAACTATTTTTCGTATCTACAAGGGAATAATATTCCTGGTGTTTCATAAGCTCGTTTCCTTCTCGAACCATCTCTTGGATAACCGGCAGAGTAATCTCACAGTCAGGTAGATACCGAATGTAAAGCAAATTATTGCTTAATATTTCTAAACGATAATTCTGATTATCGGTGCGAGTAGTAGTCGAGTCCATTGCTCGAAAATAAGACAAATTTCTTATACAGCGACTAACTTTTTATGGGGTTTCTGTGGAAATTCTAACTTGATGGGATCATTGGGTCGAACGACTCCATCAGCTAGGGCAATTGCCATGACTCCTGTTAGGTAGGGCACTTCTCCATCCACAACCATTTCATTGAGTAAACCCTCTTGAACATGATTCAACTGTGAACAGGGTTTTCTCAGTCCTTTTATTTGAATTTTTGCCTCTTCCCCTAAATGCAAAATGGTATTTTCTGGAAGATTCAATAAATCAATCCCTTCCGTTGTGATATTCTCGCCCATTTCTCCAGGCTGAATCTCAAAACCTTTGGCTGACATCTCCTCAAACAATTCCTTATGAATCAAATGCACCTGCCTTAAATTGGGTGCCGTTGGATTTTTCTTTTTGTCCCAAATATGCTGAACGGTTTTACCGGCATGCCGGTCCCCTTCTACTCCATGACCTGCAATGATGTTTATTGAATCAACAGCTTTTTTGTTGATATGAATCTTTATGGAAATATTTACTGAGATGACTTTCATTGTATGAATGTAAAATTAAAAATTAATCCTTCGACAAGCTCAGGAACCTAAATTAAAAAATAAAAGGAAAAGTGGGGAGGTGAAGGGGTGAATGGCAGAGAGGTACCTGGGTTTAGCTGAGCTATGGATAGGAAAAGCCCCGCTCTAGTGAAAAGAGCCAGGGGCTTTCTTGTTGCTTTAAGATATAGAGGTTATTAGTTGATCAAGTTAAAAAATTGGTCTCTGTATGTGTCTGAAATAGGCAGCATTTCCTTGTTGATGTGAATGCGACTTCTCTCGATGGAATCGATTTTATCGATGGCGACCATATAGGATTTGTGGACTCTTGGGATTTTGTTTTTGGGTAAAATTTGTTCCAATTCTCCGAAGGTTTGCAAGGTCATGATGCGTCGATCTTTACAGTGAAACCTCCGGTAATCGCCCATTCCCTCGATATATAAGATCTCATCAAAAAAGATCTTTTCCAATCGGTTTTCGGTTTTGATAAAAATGAACTCCTGATCCTGAGTAGTAGACTTCATATTCTCTCGAACTTTCTCAATGGCTTTCAGGAATCGATCTAAATCAAAGGGTTTGAGTAAATAGTCTGTCACATTTAGATCATAACCTTTTAAAGCGTATTCATCATAAGCAGTGGTGATGATGACCTGAGCCTCCACTTTGGTCGTTTCGAGAAATTGAATCCCCGATAATTCATCCATTTTGATGTCTAGGAAAATCAAATCGACTTCATGATCTCGAATATAATCCATGGCGTCCAGGGCATTGTCGAAAGATTCCAACAGATTCAGATCACTCACTTTCTCGATGAACAACTGCGTTCGCTCCATCGCCAAAGGCTCGTCTTCTACTATGATGCACTTCATCGTCATTAAAAGTTCAATTTAAGCATTACCTGATAAACACCTGATTCTCTTGTGATTTTCAACTCGTGTTGATCTGGATAAATTAATTCTAATCGTTTTTTAATCAAGGAATTGCCTAAACCGGAGTCCTTAATTTCTGTTTGAAGATCCAATTCATATTTATTCGTGCATTGAAAAAGTAGCTCCTTTTTCTCCACATCCATGTGAACTTGAATGGCATGCTTGGCTTTTTTATTTCCCGCATGTTTAAAGGCATTTTCAATAAAAGGAATGAAAAGCATGGGTGCTACTTTGCAGTCTTCTATGTTGCCATTCACTTTAAAATCGACATAATCCTCATTTGCCGTTCGCAGTCTTTGCAAACCAATATATTTTTCGATGTATTCGATTTCTTTGCTAAGTTGGATTTCTTCTTCGTTTGTATCATATAACATAAATCTCAGAATCTCCGAAAGCTTATTCAAATAGGCGGATGCATCGGCGGGATCCTTCATGATGAGTACATCAATATTGTTAATGGTATTGAATAAAAAATGTGGATTCAGTTTAGACTTGACCAAAGCCAATTCCATTTCTTTATTCTTTTCTAAAAGCTCTTCATTTTTCTTTCTCTCTTCAAATCTCTCGATGAAACCTCGAAGCATAATCCCCATGATGCCATTGAATGCTGCAATTCCACTCATCATGATCAAACTTCCAATGAAAGAATTCCCTCCGGCTTGTGTCAGAAAGTCCGTTCCAAAAAAGAGCACGATATCAACGGAACCCACAGCCGCCGAACCCAGAGCGGTCAATAAACTAAAGAGTATCAATTCTTTGTATTTCTTCGGCTTAACAAAGTGGTCAAAGAGTTTGCCATAGTGCACATAAAAAGAAACCATGGCAGGAACTACGGCTACTCCAATTCCCAGTTTAAGGATATAAGAAATATCAGGACCCGTTTTAAAGCCTTGGGTTGCCGCCAAAATCAATAGAAAAAGGAAAATAAAATAGGCTTCCCAGTAGGCAATATTCAAAATAATCTTGTTCGTCTTTTTCATACTTGTTGAATTTAATGATTAATACAATCCAAAAGTCAGATGAAATGCACTCCTATACAATTGTAATCTGTGAAATGGGGTAATTTGTCGGTAAAATCGGTGGAGAGGTAAAGGGGTGAGTGATTACTCTTTGGTATTGAAAATTTCAACGCGATCGACTTTGTAGTTGAGCATTTTTCTTTTGAGGCGTTTGAGGGTGACATGTCGCTTATTGGAACGAGTTATATCACTGAGGTAGAAATACCGATTTATTCTTGGATAAATAGCAATTTCCACACCATTACGCGAATAAAAAATGAGACGGGCATATTTACCAGGCATATGCCCACTAGCATGTATATCATCAATTCTGAGTTTGTAATATTTACGGATCCAGTTTGCTTTTTTACCTAGCATTTCTTCTTTTGTCAAGTCTGGAATTTCTTTTGCTGTTTTATTCGGGCGGACATAGAATTTAATGGCGTCTTTTTTCAAGCCGGTTGAATCGAGTAGTATTCGCTTTCTCACAAATTCAGTTTCATCCGCATGGATTTGAATATAAAAATCCCATTTTACTTTTAATGTCGCAAAACCTAGCGAATCCGTCCAAACCCCAAGACCATTATTGCTGTATTTTTCGGTTGGCTGAATTACTTTTTTGTTTGGAATCGGTTTTTTCGTGTAGGAATTGATGAGTTGTATGGTGATGTGGGTGGAGTCTTCTTCGTCTAATCCACAAAGAAATTCTCTTTCAAATCTATTCTCCTTTCCGAACTCGATTTGAATAATTTTGAAGTCAGAAAGAAAATGTGCAGCAATTGGCTTGTGTCCTTCATAAAATGATCGCGGTAACTTTCCTGAATTTCGATCTACTAACAAAAAATAATGATTATCCTGAAATTCAAAATGAATACTATATCCAAAACGAGAATGTCTAAATAAATACGGATGAATTTCTTCATTTGCCTCAACATCCTTTAAAAACACTTTGGCTTTCTTCCCAATGTATTTGCAGAACTGGTGGGATTGTCCAAAACCAAAACAGAAATAGGAAAACGAGAGGATTATTAGTAGGATTCGCATATTGGTAGAACAAAGAATTGAGGTGGAATGTTACAGGGAGTTTTGGTGAATGGCTGAATGGTTCTACTTCGCTAAGCTTCGTAGGATAAATGGAGGGGTGAGGGTTTTTACTCAAAATAGTGTTTTAAGGCTTTTTCAAGGGATTGTTCTATGTTTTTGTTACTCATAAATTCAATTTTCCAAGTATCGCCTTTTCTTACCTTGGTAATGAATGTTTTAGTTCCGACCCCATCTTCTATGATTTCGTGCTTTTTGTAAATGATGCCTGCAGAATAGAAAAAGGCGCCCTTAAAACCGCCAACATAATACTTCACCAAATTGGAATTCATAACTTGAAAATTTGAACTTCTCCAGTCTGAATCAAAATAAATTTCTACCTCTTTCTTCCCATTTTGATCGTAAAATGTGTACTGCCGGAGCCAGTTCAAGTTTTTTCCTTCATGCACTATTTTTATAGTAAGCGTGTATCTCAACTTTCCAATTTCCAAATAATGAAATAGCGTATCATTTCCCAATTCATATTTCACTTGTCCATTAGAATAGTATTCGAACCTAAAACGATCTGGAAAAGCACCATAAGAATTTTCATTGATTACTCCCGAATACTTGGGCTGACCGTTCTCAAAATAAAACATTAAATGTTTTGAATCACCTGGAGAATTCTCAATCACTTCTCTTAAATTACCATTGGAATAGAATGTCAATGTATGTATTTTCTTTTTAGAAATTTTTACTAAAGCGCTAGAAGGAAGAGAGTCTCCGAAATTATAATAATATAGAGTATCCTTATTTTCTCCATTTTCAAAACTCCCTCTCATAAGTAGGTGATCATCATAGGAGTAGAACTCGTGATATCCATTTAAAGGAACATCGTCACAATCACGATACAAATACTTTCCCTTAAATTTTTTATCTTTTTTCATCCCTATGCTATAGTTTATCTCCTGAATTATCGAATCCTGTGAATTCAACGGAACTACAAATCCATAAGAAGAATTTTCCGGTGACTGCCCATATAACCTGTCATTCCCAATGAGATAATACTTGCCACCAACTTCAAAATCAAAATAGCCATTAATGTCAGGATACACCTCCTCGAAAGTCTCTGAATTAACAGCATTCATGAATTCATATTTGTAATCCAAACATCTTCGTTTAAGAACTGGTTTTACTTTAACCATTCTCTTTTTTACAACCCAAATGGGCTGAAAGTTTGGAGGCGGAATATTAAAAGAAGAACTATCGATTAGAAAACTGTCTTGGTGAAAAATGATTTCAAAAAGCTCCGATTTGTAGACTAAATTCCGAATTGAATAATGTTCATCAGCTGCATATCCTACAGCTCTTAATTCATAGGCGGATTCATTTCTGATCAAACTAAAATATTTTGTCGAGTCTCCAATAGCAGCTATTGGATTCGGAACTGGACCTAGAGGTTCATTATAATCAACGGGCTCTCTTTTAACTTCTGGAAAAATAGGTCGAGAAATGACTTTTTGTTCCAGGACTCCATAATATTTCCCGTCAATCTTTCGATACCGAAACCAAGCGCCAATGCCAGTTTTGCGTAAAGATGGATCTACCCAAATCCTTTTTTTCTTTGTTATATATTGT
>JAUICI010000203.1 GCA_030427935.1 Bacteroidia bacterium
CTATAAAAGAGAGAATAAAGTCCTGACATTTGAAGACAAGTACAATCATCAAAAAATGGAAAAAGAAGAAGAACTCAATATGCTCTTGGATAAAATTCATAAAAAAGGACTTGATAAGCTATCAGCCAAAGAGAAGAAAAGACTGGATGAATTATCTAAATAGATTTATTCGCTTACAAATATTTAATCTCTATCTATGGTTTTGGTTGTTGCATTTTTAAGGCCTAAATTATTCCCGATAGCTATCAAAACCCAACCAAAATACTCAACATTGAGTATTGCATCTCCTCTTGATTCGTGATACTTTTAGGTTGTTCGTGTAACAAATACAATCAAGGAAGTTTATAAAACAAAAACCGAAAAACATGAAAACAACTATTCAAACTAGTCTTCTATTCTTCACTTTTCTCATTAGTTCAATTGCTCTTGGGCAATCTCCAAAGGAAAAAAACAAAAAGGACATGAAATTCATGAAGAAGTTTAAAAATTACATCTATATACCTTCTGGAACAGTTCCATCCATTGAAACAAGCGACTCCAAGGTTTCAATTCGGGCATTTCGGATTTATAATTGTGAGATTACTAATGATGAATGGCGCTTCTTCATCGATGGCATCAAAAAAGACATTTCAAAAGATTCTTTAGATAAACTATTGCCCGATACAACTCTTTGGACGAAGACCTTTTCAAAAATGGATGGCTACGAACCCATGGAAAACTATTACTATTCTCATCCAGCCTATGCCAAATATCCAGTAGTTAATGTTTCTAGAGAACAAATAGAGGTGTTTTGTCAATGGGTAACCAATGAAATCAATAATTCAGAAAACAACCCTTACAAAAAAGTGCGTGTGCGATTACCTCTAGAAAAAGAATGGGAATATGCCGCATTAGGGGATCTCGGAAATGGAGTTTTTCCTTGGGGAGGTCCGATACAAACTCGAGATTCTGAAGGGGAAGTTCAAGCAAATTTTCTCAGGATTCCCCAATACAATATCAAAAGAGATTCAATATCGGGTGAACTTAAATTAATCCCACCAGCAGACACCAAGAAAAGTGATCGAAAAACAAGGGTGTATTTAGACCGTATGACCGTAAACGTTTTAGAGTTCAAACCCAATGGATATGGACTTTATAACATGGCTGGAAATGTATCGGAATTTGTTCAGGAAAAAGGCATTACAAAAGGTGGATCCTACAACGATCCTGCCTACTACATAAACATCTTTAAAAGACAGTATCATCCAGAGAATGAAAGTGCCCATCCTTCTAGAGGTTTCAGAATTCTACTAGAAATTGTTGAATACTAAACAAAAGAGCCGTAATTTTATTCTTTCTAAGAATGAGATTATTATTGGCTCTCATATTACTGGTTTTTGCCACATTTGGTTTTTCTCAGGAAAAATTCACGATTAGCGGGACTTTATCCGACAAATCCAATGGCGAAAGTTTGATTGGGGCTACTGTCAAAGTTTCGGGTGAAAGCACTGGTACCGTAACAAACACCTACGGTTTTTACTCTTTAACACTCCCTAAAGGAAAATATACAATTGAATTTTCATTCGTTGGATACGCCACGATAAAAGAAGAATTTGACTTAAGTAAAAATATTGTTCACGATCTCGAACTCCCCTTGCAAACGGAAGTCATGAAAGAGATTGAAGTTCGTGCAGAAGCTGAAGATGGTAATGTAAAAGATGCCAATATCGGACAAATCAGTCTGGAGATCGAAAAGATCAAAACGCTTCCTGCCTTTTTAGGTGAAGTTGATGTAGTAAAAACTCTTCAATTATTACCTGGTGTTTCTTCTACAAATGAAGGGTCTCAAGGTTTTTATGTGCGTGGAGGCGGCCCTGATCAAAACATGGTTCTTTTAGATGAAGCTGTGGTTTACAATGCTTCTCACCTATTTGGTTTTTTCTCTGTTTTTAATGCTGATGCGGTTAAGAATGTGAATTTGATCAAAGGTGGTGTTCCTGCAAAATTTGGAGGAAGATTATCTTCTGTTCTGGAAGTCAACATGAATGAAGGAAATAACAAAAGATGGAGTGTAAAAGGAGGTTTAGGACTTATTTCATCCAGATTAACCGTGGAAGGACCACTGAAAAAAGACAAAGGTTCAATTATACTATCTGGTCGTAGAACCTATATTGATTTATTAATTACTCCATTTATACCGAAAGACTCCCCATTCAAAGGTTCAAGTTATTTTTTCTACGACTTGAATTTAAAAATGAACTATCGGGTAAGTCCGAAAGACAAAATTTATGTCAGTGGCTATTATGGTAAGGACGTATTCAGATTTGTAGATTCCGATGCTGGTTTTGATGTGAAAATGCCTTGGGGTAATGGAATTGGGGCTTTTAGATGGAATCATAGTTTTAATGGGAAATTGTTCATGAATATGTCAGCCACCTATTCCAATTATGAATTTTCTTTTCAATCGGAGCAAGATGGCTTTAATATTACATTGCTTTCCAGAAATCAAGACATTGGAGGAAAATTAGACTTTACCTATATCCCGAATTTCAGACATCGAATAGAAGCTGGGGCACATTATACTTACCATATATTCCAACCTCAGAATGTATCTGCCAATCAGGACACGATAGAATTTGACACAGGAGAAATTCAGAAATATTTATCCCATGAAGTTGCATTTTATCTGCAAGATGAAATCGACATCACCGAATGGTTTAGAATGAATATTGGCTTGAGATACAGCATGTATTTTTTTACAGGTCGATTTAATCGGTATGTGAAGGATGGTGTCGGTTTCCAAGACTCTGTCATCAACTATGCACCGAATGAATTAATTAAATTCTACCATGGTTTAGAACCTCGATTGTCCGCTCGTTTTTTGGTCAATAAATGGTCTTCCTTTAAAGTTGGATTCAATTATAACTACCAGTATGTACATTTAGCTTCTTTAAGCTCAGTTTCTTTGCCGACGGATACTTGGTTCCTTTCAACAGACAAAGCACCACCGCAAAAAGGCTGGCAAGCTTCTTTGGGTTATTTCTTTAATTTCTGGAAAAATAATTTCGAAGCCAGTGTGGAAGTTTACTACAAAGACATGCGAAATCTTGTAGAATATCGCCCAGGAACGCTTCCTGAGGATAATTTGGAAGATAATGTGGACAATCTTTTAGTTTTTGGCCGAGGTTATTCCGTTGGAGCTGAATTTTTTATCAAAAAAGTAAAGGGGAAATTTACGGGTTGGATTGGCTATACCCTCGCTTGGACCAACCGAATATTTGATGAAATTAATGATGGCAATCCTTTCCCAGCCAGGTATGATCGAAGACATGATTTATCTGTTGTTTTATCCTATCAGATTACCCCACAATGGAATGTTTCCACAACTTTTATTTACGCAACTGGAAATACCATGACAATGCCGGAAGGTTGGTATTTGCACGAGGGGAATGTTTTGTATGAATATGGAGATTACAATCAAACGCGAATGGATCCTTACCATCGTTGGGATGTGGCCGTGACTTGGTTTGACAAACCATTTAGATTTAAGAAGAACAAAAAGACGGGCGAAAAGGAAAAAATCAAACGGAAGTTAAGAAATTCCGTTACTTTAAGTGTGTACAATATTTACAATAGAGCCAACCCTTATTTCTTGTATTTTGATTCTCAGGGCGATCCATTTTCTGGAGACGGAGGAGAATTTAAAATTCAAGCCAAGCAAGTAAGCTTATTTCCAATATTACCGTCTATAACCTGGAATTTTAAATTTTAATGAAGTACATCGTATATCTCATATTGTTTTCTAGTTTGACTTCCTGTATTCAGGACATCACCTTGGATTTACCTCCATATGAAACCAAGATTGTTGTTGAAGGAAGAATAGAACCCGGAATTCCTCCATTCGTATTGCTTTCTAACAGTTTAGATTTATTTGCATCGACTTCGGTAAATGATTTGCAGAACAATTTCATTACCAATGCTCAGGTATTTGTAAACAATGGAGTTGATACCGTTCAATTAGATTTGATATGTACCGACTCTCTCCCGCCTCAATTTATACCGATTGTAGCCGAACTTTTGGGTTATAGTCCGTCTGAACTTCAAAACATCAATATTTGTGCCTATTCCACTTTCGACCCGAATTGGTTTGGTGTCGTTGGTATGACCTATAATTTGGAAATCTATCATGAAGGGGAGATTTACACTTCTACTACTTCAATTTTAAACCCGATTCCATTAGACTCACTGTATTTCTTAGAAAGAGATAATGTTCCAGGATTCGGATACATGCACGCTACTTTAAACGACCCTCCCGGATTAGGAAATGCCTATAGATGGGAAACTAGAAGAACGAATCATTATAGTGATGGAACAGAAAAAGATCCGGTTTTAATAGCCCCCTTCAATTCTTCTTTTGATGATCAATTCTTTGATGGTTTAAATTTCGGATGGTATTATGACAATCCAGGGTCTTATGACGATTCAACCATGGCCGACAATGTCAAAGGTTTTTATCAGGTTGGAGATACCGTAGTTGTTAAATGGTCGACCATTGACCATCCTGTTTTCGAATTTTTAAGATATGAAGATGCTCAGATAGCGAATGGAGGTTCGCCCTTTGCTTCTCCAATCAATATCCCATCAAATATTTCCAATAATGGTCTAGGTTTATGGGCAGGTTTTAGTCCATATTTCGATACCGTTATTTGCCAATAATTATGCAAAAAGGCCTTACAGAAAATGTGAGTTTCTCGGATAAACTCAAAGCTTCCAAATACCATTTAGAGACTAGCCGAGCAGAAATTTTCCAAATGAATTTGGGCTATTTGTGCAATCAACAATGTGCGCATTGTCATGTAGACGCCTCTCCTTATAGAAAAGAGATCATGTCTAAAGAAACCATGCAAGACTGCTTGAAAGCCATTGACCTTCTTGAAGTTGAAACAGTTGACCTAACTGGAGGTGCTCCCGAAATGAATCCGAATTTCATCTGGCTTATTGAGGAATTGTCGAAACGAAATCTGGAAATCATTGTAAGATCAAATCTGACGATTTTAGTTGAAGGAAAATTCAAATCTTATCCCGAATTATTCAAAAATCATAAAATTCGAGTTATCTCATCTTTACCATGTTATACAGAGGAAAATGTAGACAAACAGAGAGGAAATGGTGTATTTTCCAAATCAATTAAAGCTTTGCAACTATTGAATGAGTTGGGCTATGGAAAAGATGCTGAACTCCAATTAGATTTGGTTTACAATCCAGGAGGCGCCTCAATTGCCCCCAATCAATTTGCTCTGGAAAGAGATTATAAAGAGCAATTGAATCAAGATTTTGGCATTGTTTTTAATCATCTTTTT
>JAUICI010000014.1 GCA_030427935.1 Bacteroidia bacterium
AAAGAAATAGTAGAGACTTCATTGTAAATATTTGATTATGAATATAAGAAGAAAATTAGCCATCGCGTAAAGTAAAGTACAAGAAGCTTACCAAACCCTAAAATCTACCGTCTGATTCTCAATTCTGGAAGTTGGTTTTTGCTGACCTTTGGAGAGCTCGAATACTTTTTGTTGGATGTATTGTTGTAGTTCCGAAAGCCAGATCTCTTTGTCTTGGTTTAAGTCGGCTTCTTTGCTTCGGATTCCGTTGAGCAAGCAATAAGTGAACAGTCCATTGTTCCAGTCTGCACCCTCCATGGCAAATTCCATTCCACCTGCACTAGAAATCACTGTAGCTCCGGTTCCTTTTCTTAAATCCGTAAACAAGGATTTTGATAATTCACTTGTACTTTGCATGCCTAGTTTTGGTGCAGCTGCTTTTCCTACGGCTCTAAACTGAATGTCGCCTTCTTGTTTGGTGGTGTTGGCAATGAGTTCCACTTCCTCTTTATCTATTTCTCCTGAATGACAAGCATCAATCAATAAAGTCTTTTTTAGTGGTTTGATTCCATCCAGCAAAGCTTCCAAGTCTGAGTAGGCAATCCCTTTTTCTGCTGGTTTTTGAAAATCCATGTCATAAGAAGCAAAATAATAATCCAACTCCTCATCCAAAACCCCATGACCTGCTATGAAAATCATCACTTCATCGTTGATTTCTGCCGATTTTAGAAAAGTTTTGAGTCCTTGAATGTTTTCTTTGGTTACTTGTTGGTTCGTTAAGACTTTACTGTGCACCTGTTCGAAGACTTTATTCTTTTCAAAAAGCTGGGCAATATCTTGAGCGTCTTTTCCTGCATAAGTGAGGTTATAGTCTTTTTGCTGAAACTCACTAACGCCAATTGTAATCAAATATAGATCCGGTTTTGCTTTTCCTTTGGTGCATTCAATTTCCATGGTTTCCTTATAGCTTTCCGCACCTGCTTGGTTCAAAACTGACACTTGAATCTTGTTATTACCTTTGGCTAGACCCAATTTTATTTTTTGAGCATATTCTTTTACGTTCTTGTTTCGAAGCGAGATTCCATTGCTACCATAAACTGCTACATCATTGATCCAGATATTGATGCGATCCAACTTGTACAAATCGTCTTTCATTTTCAGATTCAATTCGATCTGGTTTTCTCCAGTGATTGTTGGCATTTCTTCGAAGTTTTCAATCTTAATCTCCGGGATATGAAAGTCATCCTTTAACATTTCTTCGGTAAAGCCCATTTTTTTCAATCTTTTCTGATAGGCGCGGTGATAAGCCTGAACCAAGGAAGAATCCGCATAACCTAATCGATCTAAAATGATGTCGGGGCGGTTGTATTTTAAGTCGAATTGTTCGAAATCATAATACTTCTCTCCCTGTTTAAAAAAGACTAAATCCTTAAGATTTTTGGAACCCATATAGTAGTTGTCAAAAGAATAAAAAATGTACTCCCCATCCTCGTTAACCTCAAGCTTAACAAAGCTCTCCAAAAGTTTGTCTTTCAATTGATTTTGAAAGGACAAACGACCTATTCCGTAGTTGTAATATAATTCGATTGTCCTACCAAAGGGTGTGTTTTTTACCTCTACTACTTCATAATTTTCACTTCCTGTATAGGTTATTACATTTCCATTTTCAGGAAGATAATTAACATAGTAGTTTATTTGATTTTCATATGCCCTCTCAATAATTGTGTCTAAATCAATACGGTCAATTTCTTTATCCCTCAGATGAAACCCTCCTGTACTTAGATCGAAAAAATAAACTTGACCACTATCTGAAGAAATCATCAGTTTGCTATCGTTAAATTGTACTTTTCTGATGTCTAGTTTTCGCTTCATATTAAAACGAGATTTAGATGAATAAATCCTTTCGTTTTCAGCACTATTGTAGTTATCAGGGCAAGGGATTATTTCCTCTCTATCGAAATCATAACAATCTGGAACATCTCCGTCAAAAGAGCCACCGACCAATCGATTTTTCCCAACAAAACCATGATTCGTATAGGGAATATGTAATGGGACATTAAATGGTGGCTTTAGCTGTTTGTTTCTTTCCAAATCCCACAATTCGAAAATTGGTGGGTCATATTGTAAGTCATAGAGTATTGCTCGATTATACTTTTCAGAATAGAACCCTTTTATACTGTCTTTTCTACTCAATCTAAAGGGAAAGATCATTTCTGTATTTGGAAATATTTTATAGCGATCATCAATAGTTTTGATGCCCAATGGATTGTAATACTCCCATATGCCTACCTTCAAATCCTTTTTGAAATTCCCTTTCGCTCTCAGAGTTTTTGAAGCGTAAAAATACTTCCAGGTAGAGTCCTTATGATGATCCTGGAAATAGAAAATAGGCCGTGACACACCCAATCCTTCATAATAATCAATTGTAATTCCGCCAACATTGCCAGGCACCAACTGTCTTCCATAAGAATGAAATGAACCATCTGGATAGTAAATGGTATCACTCAAAATGGAATCTTCAATCAATATATGTCTTCGTTTTTCTCCTTCTTGATAGAAAAAATCGAACTCAACAACCTCCTTATCATTCAAAAAGCCTTTTCCATATAAATTTCCTTCACGATCATAAATTATTATTTTTCCATCGTAGGTTTCTTTTCTTGGTACTCTTTGTTCTTCCATCATCAATTTTCCATTCCGATGAAATCTGCGGTAAACATTTCCTTCAGTGTAACGATCCACTGTGTTTTTCCCCTGATACGAAATCTTATATATAAATGGCTGTGAATCTAATCCGTCCAAATTTCCATACCAAATTTTACCAGTGGCCAACTTCACCCTTTTCTGGAAGTTGAATTCACCGTCTATTATCAAAGGCAAATAATTTTCAATGTCGTATTTAGGAGTTAGAATGCTGTCTTTATCTACATCAAGATAATAAAACTGACCACTGCTATCTTTAGAAGCGGCAATACCAAACGTCAGTTGATTCATTTCAGGTAGCCAAATACCAGAATTCAATGGCTCGTACTCCTTTAACTCATAACTTCGTTCATAACGATATTCGTTCTCTGTGTCATCAGGATCTTCTTCAAATTTTTTCTCTACAACAGTAGGTTTACCATTCTTCCATCCAATTGCCATTGTCCAAAAAATAGCCCCGTAATCTCCAAATGTTCGATCCGATTGAATGGAGTCAAACTCTGGACTTAAAACAACTTGAATAGTTTTTGGGTTAAACCTATGACTCACTTCAAACAAGCCAATTTTTCCAGTTTTGGCATTTCTAACTCTATGTAAGCTTGAAGTTTCTGAGGAATGAAAATCGTAAAGACTATCCAGCTTATACTTCTTCATCAATTTAAGCTGATTCTTATAACTATTCTCATAAAACACCGCATTAAAAGCATCATCTAGTTTATCCGATTGTAGGTATTCAAGAAATGATTTAAAGGACTCGTTATTTGGGAAAAGTAAAACATTTCCGAGTTTCTCATCCATTTTTCTCTGTGCGAATCCGCTTTCTAAATCTTGGATGTATTTTGTGGTTTTAGACTCAAAACTCGTTCGGATATTCTCTAAATAAATCAGAGATTGGTCATAGACGGCAATCATCTGTTTTCCTTTATTGGGAATAAAAGGAGCTGGTTTCATTATTTCCTTTCGTGAGGCTTCTATTTGTCTTTTGTAACCCTCAATCTCCTGTGCTATTCTTTCTTTTTCGTCTTTTACCGCAGTTAGTGCATTTTGCTTCTCGTTTTCAATCTCCTCTTTTGGAAATTCGCGATCAGTAAAGATCGAATTTGAGCTATCCCATGCATCAGCTACAGCTTGTTTAAAATCAGCATTATAGTAGGAAAGCTCTTCGAAGAAACCCAATAATTTAGATGGTTCAACTTGCGCATTGGAATAGATGCTTAGTAGCAATGAAAAAGTCAGAATAATCCTCATAAAACAAAATCGAAAGCACAAATATAATCGTTTAATGCCTCGTTTTCCAGATCAATCTAAAGGTGCAAGTTCTAACCTTATTGACTAATTAATAGGGGTTTTTATCACTAGGGCTTCACTACAACCTCCGTTTCCAACCATTTCTCCAGAATCCCTAAAATCTCCTTTTTGGTCTTCTTGTCGAAATGCTTGATTCGGGTTCCGTGGTGACCTTTGGGATGGTAATAAGCTCTTAAACCTCTTTCTTCCGCTTCTTTTGTTAAGCGAACTCCGGTTGCACCCCAGGTGTCCATCCCTCCATTAATGAACAAGATTTTCTCGGCCTCTTTTTGAATGAACGTATTGACTTTGGCCATGGGTTCTGGATCAAATTCCTTTGTAATTCCTTTTGGAAATGCGAAATCAAACAAATAGGTTGTTTTCTGCGACAAATATTCTTTGAAGGGTTCCACTTCATATCCATAAACTCCCTCTTGAGTAAGCGCCGCCCAGAAATAAGGTCTCAATTCTTCTACTCCTTCTTTTTCGAAGAATGAAATTCCACTCACTTCCAAAACATGAGAAAGCAGAGACGCTGGACTTGCTTCTTTTCCAGGTATGTCTTTGAAGTCTGTACTTCCCCATTGCCAGAAAGCAAAAGAGTATTCCAAAACATAGTATTCAAAAGCCTTCTCTAGCGGAAAATCCCAAGCCAGCTTATTCTCTTTGGCCCAAATTTTCATTAAAGGAAGAATCTCCTTTTTGGCCTTCAAACATCTCAATTGAAAATCCTGAATTTGTGCTCTTTGATCTTTGGTGCCAACGGTTTTTAAAAACTCGTAAATTCGTTCGTCTTCTCTTTTGAAATTTAAAGGCGCTACATAGCAAACACTCACATCGACATCCTCAGGATAGATTGATCGATGAATCATGGTAGTTTGACCCCCCTTTGAAATTCCAGTAGTTATGGTCTTGGATTTTGGATAAACTTTCTTTTTGATGGCTTCAATAATCCGGTGATGATCCAAGGCAGCATTTTCGATTGTCAGGTGTTCCCATGGCACCTCTCCGTCATCTGGTAAAGCATCCTTAAAAAAACGATGTTCGATGGCAATTTGATTACCCTTAAACATGATCGGAAGTTCTCCCGCCCGAGCCGAATGAATGGAATACCCTTCTAATTCAAATACAACTGGAGCTTTAAAGTCAACATGACCAATAACCACTCTTTGTTTGAATTTTACACTTTCAGCATTTGAGGGATCCACACTTTGTTCAAAATAAAACTCATACGCTTCCGTGAAATGGTTGGTAGCGGAAATGGCTTTAATCTTGCTAACTTCTGGAATACTTTGAAGTTTCTTAAATAAAGCTGATTTGTCTTGGGAAAAACCGAATACAGCAATAAAAACTAGGGATAAACTACCTATAAACTTTATCATCTATTTAATTATAAATCCAACTAAGGAATAACATAATTCAAGCCAAAAGCCTGCGCGTCTTGTTATTAGCAAAGATGCAAACAATTCTTGAATGATTTTCAGAATATTTTAGCTCTGTTTGCTTAAATCCGATTCTTTGGGTGAAAAATCTGGAATAATCATGCTGTTTTGACTTCTATAGGAATTCGTCTAAATTTGTAGAAAGACTTACACTTATGATGAGACCCAATCTTTTCCTTTTATTTCTTTTGATTCATTTTAGTCTTACTGCTCAAATGGAATGGCTATACATGCAAGGCTCACCTGATAATGATGAAGCGATGCATGTACTAACCGACTCAGACAACAATCTTTATGTTATCGGAACTGTCCAAACGACCATGGACATGGATCCTGGAATGGGGCAAGAACTCTATAATGGAATGAATAGTCACCACATGTTTATTCAGAAGTTAACTCCCAATCGAGATCTGATTTGGTATCGAATCGTTGATGGGGCCTATCCTCATGACGCCACTATTTCAAATAATGATGAAATCTATATTGTAGGCCGACATTACGGTTCTCTATCATATCCTGGGGAGTCTGGAATGATAACACTTCCGTCTAGCACAAGTAGCGATGGGTTCGCTCTAAAAATGGATATCACAGGAAATTTTAATTGGGGGAAATCCATTTATGGAGATGATATCGATGAAGTCAATGCTGTTATTTGCGATGACTTAGGGAATATTTACATGATTGGTTCCTACAGAGAAAATATTGATTTGGACCCTTCAAGTGGACAAGCCATTTTAAACATGGATCCAAGTGCATTTCAAGGAATGAGTAGTTTTTTTACTCAATGGGATTCTTATGGTAATTATCAATGGGGGCATCACTTTGAAAATACCGATAATCAAGGAAAAGACATTCTGGTTGATTCTGATTATAATTTTTATGTTCTGGGGGTTTTTAAAGATTCATTAAACACGGATTTGGGATCTGGTGCTGATTTTATATATTCAAATACACCAGCACATTATATCGTCAAATACGATTCTACTCGTAATGTTTTATGGCATCGAAATGGGGATGGTGAAAGTATTCCATTCTCATCTGCTGTCTCCATATTCAACCAGGGAGCTGTCGATTTTGATGACAATGTTTATGTTGCAGGTTATTACAAAGGAGTTCAGGATTTTTCATATGGAGACTCTACTCAAGCGCTTATTGATACAAGTTATACCACAAGTTTATTCCTTGAAAAACTAGATGAAAACGGGGATCAAATTTGGATACATTTATTCAAAAATGATAACACGCATTTAGATCAAATTCATGATGTGAAAATTTCTGCGACAGGAGGTTTGTACATTACAGGCGAGTTCGTTGATTCCATCAATTTTGATCCTTTTGGGACCAATGGAATTATTGATGAAGATGAAGCAATCCTATTTTTAAATAAATACGACTTGAATGGAAACTTCATTTGGACAGAATACCTTCATGGTTTCTGTAGCGATAATATTGGTCGTTCCATTGCCATAGATTCCGATGAAAACGTTTATGGTTGTGGAATCGTTTCCAACTATATATATGATTTGGATCATAATCCACTAAATGCACAAGGAATTGATGGGGTAGTCTTTAAAATTGGTGGAACCGCCACTATCACAAACCCATCTAGCGCATCTGTAATCTCTTTTTATCCCAACCCTGTTGAATCCATTCTCTATTTTTCAAATAAACTAAACGGCACCATAAAACTTCATGACTTGAGAGGACAATGCTTGCTAGAAAAAATAGTTCAAGATTTCGACCAATTGAATATGGAAAACCTATCTTCTGGTACCTACATTTTTTCCATTCAAAATGAAAAGGGCTTATCTACTAAAAAAGTGGTTAAAAAATAAATTCATCCCCTTATAGAATCAGTCTAAATAAGGGCTCATGTGACAATCATCACTCTTTTTCGAAATTGACCTTTGTAATTTGCCGTGAATTACTAAAATGTCATACTATGAAAAAGATACTCTTACCACTACTGACTTTTGCTTCCATTTTTGGATGGGCGCAGACTCCTGAAGAGTTTGCCATCGAAATCGAACCACTTACTATTGCAACTGCACCGGGTGTGCATTCCTATTCTTTTGGTCAAACCACAGATCACAAATGGGTTATCATCGGAGGTCGAATTGATGGTTTACATCAAAGACAACCTTTTGCCGCTTTTCTTGAGCAAGACAATAACAAAAATGTTTTCGTAATCGACCCGATAACCGAGGAAGTTTGGTCGTCCGACTTAAGTGTCTTATCCGACTCCTTATTTGAACAATTGCAGTCGACGAATCAAAATTTTCAGCAAAGAGACACCATGTTGTACATTATTGGGGGATACGGAAGAAGTAATTTGGCAAATGATCATGTGACTTTTCCAAATGTTACTGCCGTTTCACTGGATGAGCTTTCGGATGCGGTAATCAATCAAAGTTCAATCGTACCATTTTTCCGCCAAATTGTGGATACGAATCTGAAAGTAACGGGAGGACAATTGGCACTTTTAGACGATACCTTTTACCTTGTCGGAGGTCAGTTATTTGATGGCCGATACAATCCGATGGGGCCTGATCATGGGCCAGGATTTGTCCAAAAATACACGAATGAGATACGCACTTTCAATATCGATGATGATGGGGTGAATCTTTCTATTTCGAATTTTACGGTACAGACCGACACAATTAATTTACATAGAAGAGATTATAATATGACTCCCCAAATATTCCCAAATGGAGATCGAGGCTTTACAGCTTGGTCGGGTGTTTTTGATTATAGTGATTTACCCTATTTGAATTCGGTAGACATTACACCTGCTGGTTATACTGTTAATAATACATTTAATCAATATTTGAGTCAATACCACAGTGCAAAACTTCCGGTATTTGATAGTACCGCGAACACCATGCATACTATATTCTTTGGAGGCATGAGTCAATTCCAGTTAGATTCTACTGGAAATTTAGTGGAAGACCAAGAGGTGCCTTTTGTTCGCACGATCAGTCGAATCACTCGCTATTCCGATGGCTCGATGTCAGAAATTGATTTAGGTTATATTCGAATGCCTACTTTAGTTGGAGCTGGAGCTGAATTCATTCCGATTAGATCTTTTTATAATGATGATGAAATATTAAAACTAAATCCAATACCTCAAAACAAAACCTTAGTGGGCTATATTTTTGGTGGAATTGAATCGACAGCAGCAAACATTTTCTTTTCCAACGATGGAACTCAGAGTTCAGCGAGTAATGTCATTTTTAAGGTTTTTATTAATAAATCCACTGCGAGTTTGGATGAAAATGAATTAACGGATAAAACCATTCTTAATTTAAAGGCTTATCCCAATCCATATAAAGGCAAATTAAACTTAGAGTTTTTCAGCCCAAAACATGGAACCTATTCCATTACCATGCATGATGCTCAAGGAAAAATGGTTTATGAGGAAGAATTTAAAATTGCAGAAATCGGCACAATTCAAAAGAAGCTGAATCCCTCTAAACTGGAGTCTGGAAGCTACTTCTTGAGAATTACAGATGGAATTCATGTAGATAGTATTAAGATCATTAAGAAATAATGAGAGCATTCTTCATCTTGCTTTTATTGATAAGCACGCCGTTTGCTTTTGGTCAAATTTCACAATTGAAAAAGGACATTTCAGTACTTGCCAATGACTCCTTGGAAGGCCGACTTACCGGGACCAAAGGAGAGCGCATGGCTGCGAATTATATCGCCAAAAGATTTCAGGAAATTGGTCTTGAAAAAATGAGTGATGATGAAGAAACATACTTTCAAATTTTTTCAAAAAAAACAAGAAGTCACCCACACGACAATGCTTTTACGGGTCCTGTTATTGAGGGCCGGAATGTCATTGGATTTATTGACAAGAAGAAAGAAAAAACCATTGTGATCGGAGCGCATTACGATCATTTAGGATGGGGTGCATCGGGCTCTCTTCATACAGGAGAAAAAGCCATACACAATGGTGCGGATGATAATGCAAGTGGAGTTGCAGCTATTTTAGAAATCGCTCAACGATTGAAAAATAAACCTATGAATCACAACATCCTATTTCTTGCCTTTTCAGGTGAAGAAATGGGTTTGTTGGGTTCGAACTATTTCGTCGATCACCCTTCATTTCAATCTTTTGATGTGGATCTCATGATCAATTTGGACATGGTTGGGCGATTGAATCAAGAAAAAAAACTAGCCATCAATGGTGTGGGGTCATCACCACAGTTTATTCCGGCGCTGACTAAGCAAAATACAGATTTCCATTTTGTGTTCGATTCTACCGGAATAGGACCAAGTGATCACACTTCTTTCTATTTGGATTCTATTCCAGCAATACACCTGTTTACTGGTCAGCACGAAGATTATCACCGACCAAGTGACGACGTAGAAAAGATTAATTTTCAGGGGCTAGATCAAATTTGTGATTTTGTTGAACGCGTGGTCTTGGATATTGATCAATTAAAAGAAATCGTATTCCACAAAACAAAAGAACCTGAACAGAAAAGGTATGCTTTTAAAGTGACTCTGGGCATCATTCCCGATTATCTATACGATGGAAAAGGTTTAAAAATTGACGGAGTAAAAGAACAGAAAACAGCTGATTTAGCAGGGATCAAAAAAGATGACATCATTCTAAAAATGGGAGAACATGAAATCCTTTCGATTTATGATTATATGAAAGTTCTAAAAACCTTAGACGAAGGAGATCAAATAAAGGTTTTAATCCAAAGAGAAGGCACTAACCTAGAGAAAACGGTCAGTTTTTAGCAAATTATGATGCCATTAAAGGCCAATTAGTATAGATCAAACTCTAATTCCAATAATACACACATCATCTATTTGTTCAATATCGCCGCGCCATTGCTCAAAGAAAGTGTCTAGCTTTTGCTTTTGGGCTTCCATCTCCAAGTCTTGGATCGATAGCAATAAGTTTTTGAAATTCTTGGATTTTAGCTTCTTCCCCTTTTCACCTCCAAACTGATCGGCATAACCATCTGAAGAAATATAAATGGTATCACCTTCTTTCAACTCTAATTCATGCGTCTTGAAAGGTTGTGGATCATGGAATTTTCCGATAGGTTGTTTGTCCGCCTTCACTTCAATCAATGTGTATTCTTTTACTTTGGAAATGCTAATTCGATCTGAAGTTTCGGCGGAGAACCCCGCCTTGATTTCTTCCACTTCCGTTGATCCTTTTCGAATGATCCAAAGTGGATTGTGGGCACCGGAATACTTGAGTTTGGAGCAAGAGTCTGGAGCAACAGAACCTGCACCCTCTTGCACTTGCTCGATACTCACAACTGCAATATCCATCCCATCTTTGACCTCATCATCACTCTTTTCAAACTCCTTTATAACTAATTCTCTAGTTGTATCCAGAATCTTTCCAGGATCCCTAAGTTTTTGCTCGCGAACAGATCGATTCAAGCCATTCACACAAACAACAGAAACCATCGCTCCCGGAACTCCATGACCTGTACAATCAGCTGCAGCGATTAAAACAGTAGCATGTCTGGAGTCTTGAGCAACAGGACTTCTACCCTCTTGCTCTTGCTCATTACTCTTGCTGACCTCCAACCAATAAAAATCCCCAGCAACAATATCCTTCGGTTTATACAACACAAAAGATTGTGGCAAATGCTTCTTCACTAAATGGTCAGGAGGAAGTATGGCACTTTGAATTCTTTTGGCGTAGGTGATAGAATCCATGATCTCGGTGTTTTTCTCTTCCAGTTCCTCGTAGGCTTCATCTACCTTTTCCTTTTGATCTTCAATAATATTTTTTTGCTTCTTGGTAATGCGGAAGCGATTGAAAATAAAACCGGCAAATACCAAAACCAAGGTCAATCCTCCAAAAAGAAAATAGGATTGTTGTTTTCTTTGATTGTTTTCTGCTTTTTCTTTTGCTAATTCGGCCTCCGCAACTTTTTGTTCTTCGGCATTTCTGATTGAGTCGGCAGCTGCTTGTTTTTCGTATTGGTATTTGTATTCTTGTTTGAAGAGTTCTTTTTTGTTTTGATCACTCTGTAAAGAATCTCTTGAAGCAATATAGCGCTCCATATTCAGAAGAGCCAATTTGCTTTTTCCTAATTCTTTATACGATTTCCATAAGGTAAAAGAAGCCATTTTCAATTCGAAAATCTCGCCAACAGTATCAGAAATACCTTTGGCTCTTTCCGCATGTTGAATCGATTTACGATAGTTCTTTTTATTGAAATAATAAATGGCAATACTGTTCTCAGCGCTCGCAATTCCAATTGGATCTTTGATCTCTTCACAAATTTTTAATGATTGCGTGAATAATTCGAAGGCTTCTTCGTCTTGACCCAATTTCTCTTTAACTGTACCCATGCTGTTTAAGGTAATCGCCTCTCCAAGTGGGTCATCCAATTGCTTACTTAAGCCCAAACTCTTCCTGTAAATATCAAAAGCATCCAAATATTTGGTCGTAGCAAGTTTTTCAAGTCCTTCCTCAAGTAATTTATCCCCTTGCATTTTGATTAATACCCCAATATTATAAGAGGTATTTGCCATTCCCTTTAAGTCTTCAATCTTGCTGCTTATTGTCAAGCTTTTCTGATACAATTCGAGCGCCTTGTCTATTTCGCCAAGATTCTTATAGATGATCCCAATATTATTTAAGGAAGTAGAAATGCCTTGCTGATCATCTAAATCTTCTCTGATTTTAAGACTTTTCTGGTGCATTTGAATAGCGAGATCGTATTTACCTTGATAATCGTAAATCAAAGCAAGATTGTTTAAGGTCGAGGACTGACCTTCCTTATCATTCATGGAAGTTTTTACATCAAGACTTTTTTGATAAAACTCAATTGCATCTTTGTACTTACCCTGATTGTAATACACATTCCCAATATTATTCAAAGCTCTACCAACACCGTCCAAATCTTGGGCTTCTTCATATAATTCTTTAGACGCTAAATAAATGGTAACGGCTTTTTCATAGTCACCTTGGATGTAATAAGAAGAGGCCTCCACATTTAATGCAAGCGCCTTAAACTTTGGCAAGTTTTTCTCTTCTGCATAGGCATATTGGATTTTTGAAAGCGCTCGTGCACTATCTGGATTCTTGTAAATAAAACCCTTCATTGTGAAAGCGTAAAGGGCATCCAATCGAACGGTATCTAGTTTCTTGTCGTCGGACCAAATACCCCATAGGCTATCCAAGTTTTTCTGATTCCAAGCAAGAAAAGACAAGCCAAAAAATAAAAAGGTTAGTATGGATTTCATCAAAGTAATCAGTATTTTGAGTTGGATTCAATATACGAAAATTACTAATTTTAATACGAAAAAAAGCCCGATCAGAATGAGCAAAGTCATTATCCACCCAACAGATTTTTCAGAATGTGCAGACAATGCGCTTCAATATGCCGTTGAAATTGCAAAAGCAACTGAAAGTAAGATTGCAGTTGTTCATTCTCTCGATTACAGTGAGATAAGCGTCACAAGTAGAAATGCGCAGGCTTTAAATGAAAACTCGAACAATCTTGAAAAAGAAGCCAAACAAAGACTACTCGAAATAGGCGAACGAGTGCAGAAGCAAGGGGTCCCATGTGAGGCTTCGATTCACTCGGGTCGGATTGGATATTGGTTGCCCGATTACGCAAAAGAGAAAGAAGCCCTATATATCGTGATGGGTACAGTTGGAGCAGACACTTTACAAAACAAAATAATTGGAAGTCATACCTTCGATATCATTAAAAAAACGATGGTTCCTGTCTTGGCGGTGCCTAATGAGGCGAGCGTCAAAGACTTCAAAGATTTTGTTTACCTGCAAGACCACAAAACACCTGATATGATTCCATTGAATAATCTGGCTCAAATCGGCAAGACTTTTAATGCCAATATTGATGTTATTCATTTTCTGGAAGACCCAAAAAATATTGAGGATCAGAAACAGTTCGAGCAATTACAAGTAGCGGTAAAAAAAGAAATCGATTTTGAATTTAATTTCATCCTAAAACCCACAGAAGACTTACATGAAAGCATTCAGGAAATTGCCAAGGAAAAAAATCCTGATTTGTTGGCACTCGTGATGAGACATCAAAACTTTTTCCAGCGATTATTCAAGGGAAGTTTAACCGAAAAACTGATCAATTATTCACATATTCCTATTCTCGTATTTGAACAATAGGTTAATCCACCAAAACAAAAGCAGCCCAAAAATAAGGATCATACTTTTGTCGCATTATTTTTTGCGTAGCGCTAAATGCCTCTTTTACATCCTTTATCTCAAAAAGGTTTTCATAAAAATGCGTCATGAATTCAGCTGTTTCTTTGTCTGGAACTTGCCAGAGCGACATCAGAATATAATGCGCACCTGCAATTTTAAATGCGCGCTGTAAGCCGTAAACCCCTTCACTTCCTTGAATATCTCCCAATCCTGTCTCGCAGGCTGACAAAACCACAAGTCCTGTATTGGTCATATCTAAATTCGACACTTCTTTTGCTGTTAAAACCCCATCTTCACCATCAGAAACTGACTCTGTATTCCAAACCCGATTCGCTCCGGCTAAAGTTAAACCTGTTCGCATCATGGGGTTTTTGTTCCTCAGAAAGACCGATGTCCCAAACCCTCTCTTTCCAACCGAATTCCCTCGAAATTCAAGGGTTTGAATATATTCTGTTTCAAGCTGATTTCTGACTTTTTCTGGATCTGGATAAAAGAATCCGTGCGTAGATAAATGCAGAATATTGGATTTTGAAGCCAAGTCTTTTAGTCGCTCTTCTTTGGCTTCCTTTCCAAATAAATAATTCACATGAATCCCATTTTGAACTAAAAGCTTATTGATTGCATCAGCCTCAGTTTTGGTTCCAGGTAGGTAGGACCATATTTCTTCATTATCCTCTCCGGTATTATAATCAACACCGCCAAAAAGGGTTGTGGTACCTTTGTATAAATTTGAACTATTTTCTCTGTTCGAAAAGGCAAAATTTCGATGTTCCAGATTCATGTTATCACACAGTAAAACGCCCTCTTTTTTGCTTAAAGCACTAAAAGCCACACGATGCAAGAGTCCTGCTGGGGAATAATAAATTTTTCGATATTTCTTACTTGTTTTTTCTAGTGGTTTCCATACCAATTCGAATAATTTTCCTTGTGGATCATAAAGTTTTTCAATTCGAATATTATCTGTTCCTGAAACCTCGTTAAAAGCAGATTCTAATTCAGATTCCAGGAATAGCGGAATCAATTTAGGGCTCTTCATCTTCGCGTCGAGAAGTAAAGCACAATAGCGGATACTATCTTCTCCTTCTTCAAAACGAACAAATTCAATTGCAAGTTCCTTCGGTTTTAATTCCGATTGAATGGTCTTCCAACTTTTTTGTTTTCTATTTCGAAGCTCTTCAAAAACTCCGGATTTTTTTACTAATTCCTGTTCCAATTCTTTTGCTTTCGCTTCCATTTCGAGAAGATCATTTTCTTTCTTCCCGGCCTGATTGAGCTTGGCTGTTATCTGTTTTTTCAAAGAGAGCCATTCGTCATATACTTTGAGTAAATCCGGATTACCAGACCTAGAAATAGCAAACCGCATTTGCGTACTAGACCTCAACACAATTCCTTTTCGAAAGAGAGAAAGATCATAAGCATTCTCTACTAATTTTTGATTGCTTTTTCTATAAGTCGTGCTCATCGAGAAAAACTGATCAAAATGTGTATTAATTGTCCCCAAATAATCTGCTTTTCCCTTTTCTGAGAGGAAAGCAAAGTTCTTCCAAACGTTATCCTTAATCCCTTTGATACTTTGTAAGGCAAATTTTTCAGCATTTTCAGGATCTCCTTGAACAAGGTAAAAATGGCTCAATTTCATCAGAGAGGCAGATGTTTTTGGATGCTGCTGACCCAGACTTTCTTCTAAAATCTGAATGGTTGCATTCAATTCTTGTTCTGCTTTTTTCATCTCACCAATTTTCAGGTACACTTCCCCAAGTTTTAATTTACTAGCTGCAACATCCTCATGATTTTTGCCCAAACTGTTTTGCCTGATTTCCAATGCTTTTTCGAAGAGTTTTTGAGCTTCTTTAAATTCTTTCTTCTTGGCGTACAAACTGGCAATCGAATACAAATTATAACCGTAAGACGGATGCTCCTTTCCGACTGTGTTTTCAAATAATAACAAAGACTCCTTCATTCTCTTCTCAGCTATTGAATCTTTATCTAAATAAGACCAAACAATAGCGTAATTTAAGTTCAGTCCTGCATAATAAGGATGATTTTTTCCGAGTGTTCTTTCAACCAATGCTAGCCCTCTTTCAAACATGGGCAAGGCAGTTTCCAGATCGCCAAGATCTCGGTACAATCCCGCCATATTGTTCAAAATCACAAAGTATTCGTAACGCATCGTATCTTGGTACTTTTCCCATGAGGATTTGGCTTCCACATAATAATTCAAAGCCACTTCGTATTCGCCTAAAGAGGACTTTAAATCCCCAAGATTCAGGCAAGAAACGGCGTAACCATAATCCTCCTTCCCAGCTAGTAATTCATTGTATTTCCGGCATTCCAGATAATATTCGTAGGCCTTATCATAGTTTCCGACCGTTTGTTGCAAGAGTGCCACATTATTGCATAGTTGCGGATAATCGGGATCTTTTTTATCTCTGTTTTTCCATAATTCTAAGGCTTCATTGTAATACAAAAACGCTTGTTCATATTTACCAGCATGGCTGTAAGAATCACCTAAAAGTTGACAAGTTTTTACATAGGATCTGTGCTTTTTTCCAAAGACCTCAGCATAGGTTTCTCTTGATTGTGCAATTGTAGAAATGGCTTTTTCATAATCTCCTATCATTGTATAGCAATAACCCGCTTCACTGTACATGAAAGCAAGATCTTTATTATGAGTGGAACCAAGTTCTTTATAAACTCGAACACATTTTAAAGCCAGATCAAGAGCCTGACCCCATTTTTCATTCCACCGATCAACTTTATACATGTAATATAAAACATTGGCCAGATTCGTATCTATTTTCGTAGTATCCAACTGATTGTAAACATCTACATAGAAAGTGCGAGCCGAATCACGATAACCTTCCTCGTGAAGATTTCTCGCTTTTTCATAGGTTTTCAGCCAATCTTGTGAGAAGGAAATGGACGAAAGACACAAAAGTGAAAGTGTGAGGAGTAATTTCATTTAGCGAGTTTTCACTAAATATAAAGAATTCTAAAATAGATTATTCGAAACCGAAAGCTTCTTTTCGCCGACCAATTCTTCAACCAACTTACCTGTAGCAGGTGCTAGGGATAGTCCCATCATGGCATGACCTGTTGCAAGAATAAAGTTGGATACTTTTGTTGATCTCGAAATTAATGGTAAGCCCGTCGGCGTACAAGGTCTAAATCCATGCCAAATTTCTTCTTTTTTTGGTTGCTCAATTTGAAGATTTGGATAAAAGGCATTAATTGTATTCACGATTCCCTGAACTCTTTTCAGATTGATTTTGTGATCTTTAGTGTGCGTAACCTCAAGTGTACCACCAAACCGAATTTGATCTCCCATAGGAGTCACAGCCACCTTCCCTTCACAAAGAATGCTAGGAATTGTTGGAGCCTGCTCCTGTTTGGTAAGATTAAAACTATAGCCCTTCCCAGGTAATATAGAAATTTGAATTCCTAATTTTCTGGCAATCATCGGACTCCAAGAACCAGCTGAAAGAACCACTTCGTCTGCTAGGAATTCTCCTTGATTGGTGGCTATTTTTGTGATTTTTTGATTGAAAACAGTAAAATCTTCAACTATAGTTTTCGTTTGTAATTTGACGCCTAACCGCACCAACTGATCTTTTAAAAATTTGTTGAAATTATTCGGAATCAAATGTGCATCTGATTTATAGTGAACGGAACCGATTACATCTAGATCCAGACCTGATTCAAGTTTGGAAGTTGCCTCTTTATCCAAGAAATCGACTTTCAAACCCATTTTTTCCGCCTCTTTTCCCGCATGAATCTCTTCTTCGCCAACTTTGTCTGTCCGATAAAGCATCAACAAGCCTTTTTCCTCGTAAGCAAAGTCATTCTTTCCTTCGGCAAATTCCTGATACAATTCCTTACTCAATAAAGACAAATCTCTTAAAGCCGGCATGGAAGCTTCCACATGTTTTTGATTCGCATATCGGTAAAATTGATAACCCCACTTCAACAACTCAGAGCTAAGTCTTGGCCGAACATAAAACGGACTTTTAGAGTTGAACATCCATTTGACACCTTTTGCAATCATTCCCGGTTGTGCCATCGGAATAACGTGAGAAGGTACAATCATGCCCGCGTTCCCATAAGAACAGCCGTCTTCCATATCGGAAGCATCGATTATCGTAACGTGATTACCCGCTTTTGCAAGATAATATGCTGAACATAGTCCAACCACTCCTCCTCCTATGATCACACATTTCTTCATTAGATCACTTGAAAACCGAATGCATACGGATCGTCTTCGTCAATTATGATTGTATTATAACCTGTTATTCTTGCCCAACCTTCTATTGAAGGAACAATCGCTTTTTTACCGGCCAATTCAGTTTCTTCTTCAATTCTTCCTGTGAACTTGGATCCAATGATACTTTCATGAACGAATTCATCTCCTTTCTTCAATTTTCCCTTTGCATACCACTGCGCCATTCTTGCTGAAGTCCCCGTTCCACAAGGAGATCTATCAATCGCCTTGTCTCCATAAAAAACGGCATTTCTTGCTGACGCATCATCTGATAAGGTATCTCCAGTCCACAATAAATGCGACAAACCACCAATATTTGGATTCTCAGGGTGATTAAAACTATATTTTTCGTTCATTCTTTTGCGGATGACTCTACTCCATGAGATTAATTGATCCGCTGTATAATCTTGAATTCCTGAAAAGTTCTCTTGTGGATCTACAATGCAGTAATAATTGCCTCCGTAAGCAACATCAACTGTCAGCTCCCCTAAATCTGGGCAATCAATAGTTAAGCCTTCCGAGTGCAAATAGGATTTAATATTCGTTAGTTTGACAGATTTACATTTATCGCCTTCCATTGTATAATCTACCTGAACCAATCCAGCCGGGGTTTCTAACCTCAGCTTTCCTGGAACTTTTGGAATGACTAATTTTTCCTCAATCATCACAGTTACCGTTCCGATAGTTCCGTGTCCGCACATAGGCAAACATCCACTGGTTTCGATATACAAAACTGCGATATCATTCTCAGGGTTTTCAGGAGGATACAAAATAGATCCACTCATCATGTCGTGGCCCCTTGGTTCGAACATCAATCCTTGTCTTATCCAGTCGAATTCTTCAAGAAAGTGCAGACGTTTATCCATGATGGACTTACCTCGAAGATTGGGTCCGCCTGCTTTTACAACACGAACCGGATTTCCGCAGGTATGCGCATCTATACACTCAAACTTCTGATAGATTTTCGACATCTATTTCAATTCTTTAGGCAATAACTCTGATGGGAATGACTGATATGAAATCAATCGCATCCATCTTTTGATGGAATTTAATCCTACTGCCGTAAATCTCGAATCGGAAGAGGCTGGATAAGGGCCTCCATGGTTCATCGCTGGACAAACTTCCACTCCCGTTGGCACACCATTCCAAATTACACGGCCAACTCGATAAGAAAGGGTTTCCACAATATTTGAAATAGAACTAATTTCTTCGTTTTCTGCTATAATGGTTCCAGTCAACTGACCCTCCAGTCCTTCGATAATCTGAATCAATTCCGCTTCATCTTTGCAACTAACAATAATTGAAAATGGTCCGAAAACCTCTTGATGCAATTTCGGATTCTCTAAAAAGGAAGCTCCCGAAACTCTTGCTACTGCTTGATCCGCAAAATTTCCTTCTGCACTTACTAATGAAGTAATCACTTCAACTCCATTTTGAGAAGTCACCTCCGCTTTTAAAGAAGAAAAGGCCGATTTAATATTAGGTCCGAGCATCACCATCGGTTCAATTTCCACAATTTTTGAAGCCAAAGTGCTGGCAAACTGATCCAATTCAGGAGAATCAATCGCTAATAAAAGACCTGGATTTGTGCAAAACTGACCGGTTCCCAAAGTAATTGAACCTGCGTAAGTTGCTGCCCACTTAGCAGCGCCATTTTCAAGTGCTTTTTGAGAAATCACTACAGGGTTGATCGATCCCATTTCAGCAAAAACGGGAATGGGTTCTGGTCTTTCAGCGGCTAAATCCATCAAGGCGCGACCTCCTCGGATGGACCCCGTAAAACCAACCGCTTTAATTTTCGTGTCTTTGACTAATTGTTGACCCACCTGGATTCCTCTAGAATTCAAATTTGAGAAAACACCATTTGGCATTCCGGTTTTTTCGGCAGCTTTGATGATCGCTGAAGCCACCAATTCACCTGTTCCCGCATGCATGGGATGAGACTTCACAACCACTGGACAGCCGGCTGCCAAAGCAGAAGCTGTATCTCCACCGGCTGTTGAATAGGCTAATGGAAAATTAGAAGAACCAAAAACGGCCACAGGTCCTAAGGGAATTACGGATAATCTCAAATCCGGCTTTGGCATTGGTTCCCTATCCGGTATTGCCGTATCAATATCCGTATGCCTCCAGTTTCCTTTTTTCAGCATTTCAGCCATAGACCTCAACTGGAAACAAGTTCTTCCTCTTTCCCCTTGAGCTCTACCTTCGGGTAAGCCCGATTCTGTGCAATAGACCGAGATCAACTCTTCTCCTAAAGCTTCGATCTCATCCGCAATTGCATTTAAAAACTCAGCTCTTTTTTCATCTGAAACATTGCGATATGCTTTAAAAGCTTGCCAAGCCAGTTCAGTTGCTTCCGCAATTTCTTCAGATGTTGCTTCTGTAGACTCCCATTCATTTTGAATGTTCAGCTTTGGATTGATTGTCTTAAAAGTATTAGAACCAGAAGCTTTTAACTGGTTTCCGATATAGTTTTTTCCTGTGATCATATTTTATACTAAAGTTGGTTTGTATTCTGGTATAACTGGTCTTGATTTCATACCGGCTTCAATAATCTCCAACACTTGTTTTCTCTCTTCACCAATTAAAGGCAAACGTGGAGCTCTAACGTTCTCCGTTCCAATTCCCGTAGCTACTTCAGCCAATTTAATATTCTGAACTAATTTAGAATTAATATCCAATTCCAACAAGGGTAAAAACCAAGCATAAATGGCTCTCGCTTCCTCAATGCGCCCTTGCTGAATCAATTCAAAAATGCAAACCGTTTCCTTTGGAAAAGCACAAACCAATCCTGCTACCCATCCATCTGCTCCCATCAACAATTCTTCCATGGCTAAAGTATCCACTCCACAAAGCAATTTGAACCGATCTCCAAATTTATTTTTCATTCGGGTGACATTTGAAATATCTCTTGTTGATTCTTTTACTGCTTGGATATTCTCATACTGCGCTAATTCTTCAAACATTTCCAGAGTAACTTCAATTCCGTAATCTACTGGGTTATTATAAACCATTATAGGAAGATTTGTAGATTTTGCAACCTCTTCGTAATACGTTACGGTTTCACGATGATCTGCTTTATATCTCATTGGAGGCAACATCATCAATCCAGAAGCTCCATCTTCTTCAGCTTTCCTTGCTGAGTCGATTGCCGCTTTTGTAGTTTGCTCTGCAATATTGATAATCACTGGCACTTGACCATTTACAATTCGAACAGCTTCTCGAACAAGAGTTCTTTTCTCTTCTTCTTCTAATGTGCTCGCTTCACCTAATGTTCCACCTAAAATAATTCCAGTTACCCCAGCATCTAACTGAGCCTGAATATTTGTTTCGAACATATCTAGATCCAATTGATCATCATCTGTGAATTTTGTCGTTACAGCTGGCATTACGCCTCTCCAATTTACTGACATAAATATTTGATTTTAATTTATTTCTGAAACAAAAGTAAGGAAGTAAAGTCACGGTTTTTGAACAGAATACTATCGGGGAATGATACTATTTTATCTTGTTGAATAATATTCTGATAGGTAGAGGGGTAGAATGGTGGAGAGGTGGAGGAGATGTAGTAGGGGCCGAACGGCCCCTTTGTTTACACTATAATGACCTTATTAGGCCGTAGATACAGCCTGAAACACGATTACATTGCGACAATAACTGATCTCTTTGTTCAAGGTTAAGATATCCTAATCGATTACCTAAATACGCCATGGACTTGACTTCTCCACAGGAACCTTTCCCTATATAAAGAAACCTCTGAAATTCTTTTTGATAATTTCGATCAAATCCTTCTGCAACATTATTTGAAATGGATACGGATGCTCTTTGAATTTGGTCTTTAAATCCATAATCTTTCACATGATCATGGAATTGATAAACTTGAACAGCAAGGTCTTGACTCAACTTCCATGCGTCAAGATCCTCGAATCTTTTAATTCTCATTTTTAATGATTTAAGTGGTTAATATGCCCAAATATAGAAATAATTGTTTTGGTGAAGCGGCGTAGGAGTGAATGGTGAATCGTAGAGAGGTAAATGATACAAATTCGCAGCCCTCTACCTCTCCACCATTTAACCCCACTACCATTGAAAACACAAAAGACAAAGGTTGGTGAAGAGGTAAATGATAGAAATCCCCTCCACCTCCCCACCATTTAACCCCTCTACCAAATTCTCATACTATTTTACCCCGTAAAACCAACTTCTTACCTATTTATAGATAATATCACTATACTTACACCATGAAAGTTTTACCATTCAAAATACCGAAGCCGGAAAATAGCGCATTGATCTACCAAGTAGATAAAGGAATTACGTTCTATGACCAGCTTCATGCACATGAGGAAATTCAGATTTCAATTGTGCTTTCAGGGTCGGGTAATTTAATAGTAGGTGACACCATCAATCGATATGAGGAAAACGATGTTTTTGTGTTTGGTCCACAGTTGCCTCATTTATTTCAAAGCGATGAATCCAATCAAGATTCTCATATGCTCACTTTATTCTTTGCAAGAGATTCATTCGGGGAAAGTTTCTTTAATCTTTCTGAGTTCGATGAGATGAAAGAATTCTTTCACAAGTCAGCAATGGGTATTCGAGTGCAATCCAATTTGAGAGACCTGAAAAAGGAGTTTTTGATGTTGGAAAGTTTGTCCAAATTGGAACGCGTATCTGCCTTCTTTAAGATTGTTAAATTAATTATTGAAGCTGATTCCAAACCCTTATCAACTTTTATTTACGAAAAGCACTTTACAGAAGAAGAAGGAAGCCGAATGAGTAAAGTCATGAGTTACGCCATGCAAAATTTCAGGAGAGAAATTACCCTAGATGAAATTGCGGACATTGCGAATATGACTCCGAATGCTTTCTGCAGGTATTTTAAAAAGCGGACCAATAAAACTTTCTTTCAGTTCTTGATCGAAATACGCTTGGAAAATGCTTGCAAATTACTCTCTCAAACAAGTGAACTTTCGGTTGCCGAGATTTCTGATCAATCCGGTTTCCGAAACATCGCTTTTTTCAACAGAAAATTCAAAAGCTATAAAAACACCACTCCAACTACTTTCCGAAATGAAAATCTGGTCGTCAAATCATTATAATAAAGTTAAGATTCCAATTATTTAATAACAATGATGAGGGATTTTAAATAAGTAAACCTACATTTGAAGTTCTTCTCAATAGAGTAGAAGTAGATGATTGATTCGATGTTAAAGGGAGTTGTGACGGCTCCCTTTTTCTATTTCCATGCTCTGCAAACAACTCATTTCGAGATATTTTTAACAAAAGTCGCTCTTTTTGTTAAGGCTTAAGAATCATAGGATAATTTAGTACAAAACCTTGCCAAAATCGCTATCACTATTCCTTGTTTTCTCCTCTACTTTTGTTAAAATCATGAATTTTTAAGTTATGAAAAAAGTAGTATTATGCATGACCCTACTCATTGGCATACAAAGCTTTGGGCAAAATGGACAAAACACTTTAAGGTGTGGACAAGAACTTCATTATGAAGACCATTTAATGAATCATCCAGAAGTAGTTCAGGAACGTCAAGAATTAGAAAATTTTACCAAGAACTTTGTTTTGAATTATAACCCAAATAACAAAGTTGCTTCAATTACGATTCCTGTAGTTTTTCATGTAAACGACCCCAATAATCCTCAAAAAGTCACCATGGCTCAAGTCCAATCAGCCATTGATATTTTGAATGAGGATTTCACTGCGACCAATTGGGATATTGGAAATATTCGAACAGAGTTTTCTTCCATAATTGCGAATATGGACATCAATTTTTGTTTGGCAACGAAAGACCCTAATGGTAATGCAACAACAGGAATTACCTATCATTATAATAATTACAATGGAAGAGAACCAGATGGCTACGGGACTTCAGTAAAAAGCGTTGAATACTGGCCTGGTGATGAGTATTTGAATATATGGATTGTCAATTATGTAGAAGACGATAATGATCTGTATCGATCCGGTTGGGCTTTCTTACCAGACAGCTGGGTGGCCTCAAATAATTTAGATGGAATCGTATACAATCACAGATACTTAGGCTATACCGGTTCTTCTGATGTATCTGGAACATCTTCCTGGCAGCAAGAAATGGCCAGAGTACTGACGCATGAAGTTGGTCATTATTTAAACTTGTATCACACCTTTGAAAACTATTGTTCGTCTCCCGGAGATTATGTGAACGACACGCCACCAGTTTATTACCATGGTTCGACAAATTGTGATCAAATTGGAGATAAATGTTCTGGTGTAACTGTAGTGAATGATCAAAACTATATGGATTATACTTACTGTCCATCCATGTTCACCACAGGTCAAAAAGCTCGGGTTGTGGCGGCACTTAACTCTTCAGTAGCAGGAAGAAACAATTTATGGACTACTGGAAATTTGCAAGCCACGGGTTGCACTACCTCAACAGCAAGTTTGGACGAGTATGATGATATCGCATCAACCAAATTATTTCCAAATCCAGCGCATACCGAAATCAATTTGCAATTCAATCTTTCAAAGACCACGGATTTAGATATTTATATCCAAAATTTAGCTGGACAACTGGTACAATCGCATTCCATGACCGCCACTGGGACCGAGATTAAAACAATTTCCATAGACGAACTAAAAGCGGGCGTTTACTTTGTAAATGTTCGCAGCCAAGAAGCTAGTTACACCTTAAAACTAGTTAAGCATAAGTAGATGTTTGATTCGATGTAAAAAGGTAAAGGGGCGCTTCGGTGCCTCTTTTTTTATGTCAAAACCCTATCTTTACCTCGTGAGTCGAAATTCTATTATTGCCGCACTTTTATTGACGATCATCCTTTACTTTTTGCAAGGGATCATTCGCCCGAAACCCGATTATAATTGGGATTCCATTCCCTATATGAATTTGGTTTTGAAGTATGATGGCGTGGAAAACGATTCGATCCGACATGCAGAAACCTATAAAACCCTTCACGCACAAGTTCCAGAAGAAGAATGGAAAAAATTGGCGGAAACTGATCATTGGTATAGACTTCGAAACTATCAGTCTTGGGAAGTTGGAACGGAAACCTTGCCTTTCTATTCCATAAAGCCACTGTATATTGTCAATTGCTGGGTTTTCTATAAAATGGGCTTTGATTTGTACGACTCCACATGGATTCCGAATTTCTTTTGTTATTTCTTTATCGCACTCGCTTTCTTCATATATATCGATAGCAAGAAAAATTACTGGATTGCCTTTTTTGCTACCTTGTTTATCATGCTTACGCCTTTCTTTCTAGAATTGTCGATCCTGAGTACACCAGATGCCTTGGGCACTTTAATCTTCATGGCCATTACCATATTGTATCTCGAAAAAAGATCGATGTGGATTATACTAGGAGCAAGTATTGCAGCAATTCTGATTCGTCCGGATCATTTGGTTATCTGCGGACTCCTTTTCGGACTGTTGGCCTTGGAAAAAAACAATTGGATGGATCGCATAAAGACGGCTTTAATTCCATCTGTGATTCTGCTCACCGTTCACTTCTTAAACTATAAACTGAATGGAAATCCGGGTTGGAAGGTCTTATTCATGCACTCTTTCCAAGGGAATATTCATCATCCTGTTTCAGGAATTGAGAATCGGGTTTGGGAGTGGTCGGAGTTTATTAAAACACATAAAAACCACATCCATTCCATTTCCTTTTTACTCTGGTTACTGCTGATCCCAACACTTTTAATGTTGCCAAAAAAAATTCGAATTCCAGAATTATTGAAACGAAGAGACTTCCTTTTGTTTGTGGCAATTGTGGTAGCCACTTTGATCAAGTTTGTATTATTCCCCTATACCATCGACCGCTATTTTGCACCTTTCTATGCGGCAGGTATCTTATTGATGATTTACCGGATTGGAAGAAATTCAGACAACTCAAAAACGGAAACTTATGGCTAAAAAAGGAGGCATGCCGAGCTACAAAACGGTTGATGATTATATTGCAGTGCAATCAGAAGAAGCTCAAATAATGCTTCAAGAAATACGAAAAATTATTCATGATTCCATACCAGATGTAGTGGAATTGAAAGACAAAAAAGTACCCACTTTTGTTTTAACACCAACGGATTCAAAAGACATTCAACTGATGATGGCAGCCTACGCCAAATTCGTGAGTTTTTACCCTTTTCCAGGAACCACGGAAGCCTTTGCAGAACAACTGAAAGAATACAAACAAGGCAAAGGATCTGTTCAGTTTCCATTTAACCAACCACTTCCAAAAGAGTTAATCGCTGAAATGGTGAAGTATAGAAGGGATGAGCTTGTGGGGTTTTAAACGCAGAGGCGCAAAGGTTTCGCAGAGAGCGCTAAAGAAATTTCCTCCCCGAACTCTGCGCATTCTCTCCGTCTCTGCGTTTAAACCTTCCATCTGTTGTACAAATTCTATACTAATTTATCCCAAACCAACCAATACCCTTAATCTCATGGTACTCCTTTGGTAATTTAGTTAAAACCCTCCCTGTAGCTTTTCCTTGTCTATAATTGTTGGGGGTTTTCGATTGCAGATAATACCCTTTTTTATCTGGATGATGCATGATGTATTCAATTGTATCCAAACTCATACCTCTCCATCTATATTTATAAAGTTCAACTTCTCCTGGGTGATCATAATCAAAACCTCTGACAATTCGATTCTTTGTGTCAAATGTGGCATTTAGAAACATTTTTGATGGTTCAAATAATTGACTTTTAGAATTTCTCAAACTCACATGAAACCCATCAGCAAGGCAACATCCAGATGGCGGATATGTCTGAATAATATAATCTTTTGAACCATCTCGATTGACATCGAAAATGGTGTCATTTACAAAAGAGGCATATTCTACTGTATCCTCAAATTCAAGTCTTAATTGTTTGTTTATTTTTCTATAAATAAAGATATAATCTGCTCCTGGCATGTCGATTTTTACAAGCGCATGGATGCTATTGCTTTCAAATAGTTTTCCCATTTCTATTTCAACAAAATAATCTGGCGCGTATTGACTTGGGACTAGCTTAAAACTCTCCTTCAAATTACCAATTCCTTGATGACTTCGAATCCTTTCTCTAGCTATCCCTATTACTTCTAATAGGTCTAAACTATCATTTGGTTCAGCCAACTCATTGATATTTTCTTTCTGATTTTTTAATGTATCTTTTGGTTCTAGACTCTTCTCGTCACTAGATTCCATAGGATAAATTATTTGAAAATTCGACTTTTCTTCATCACAACCAAAAAAAGATAGGACAACTAAGATTAAGGCAAGAGAGCAATTTTTCATGATGTATTTTTTCATGAAATTAAAGCTCAAAATCATAGAAGAAAAGGAAAGAGCTTTAAGCTTATAATGCCATTTATTTTTCGAAAGTTTTTAGGAATTATTCGAAGTTTGATTGAAAACGCAGAGACGCAAAGGTTTCGCAGAGAGCGCTAAAGAAATATACCTCACCGAACTCTGCGTGAACTCACCGCCTCTGCGTTTAAACAAATTAAACGGATATAAGTATTTATCATAACCCGAGAATCATTGTGAATTCCCAATTTTGGGAAATGACAGAAAATGAAATTTCATCCGCGATCTTAGATAGTGCAATTACTGTACACCGTAAGCTTGGTCCAGGATTACTGGAAAAGACCTATGAAGAATGCTTGTATTACGAATTATTTCAGAAAGGATTAAAAGTTGAAAAACAAAAACCCCTTCCCTTAGTCTATAAAGAAGCAAAACTCGAAGTCGGATATCGAATAGATCTTTTGGTTGAAAACAAAGTTATCGTTGAAATAAAAGCAGTTGAAAACATAAATGATGTACACTTGGCCCAAACCTTGACTTACCTCAGACTCTCCGAAAGAAAGTTAGGCCTTCTCATCAATTTCAATGTTGCCTTACTGAAAAACGGATACAAACGAGTGGTCAATAACTTATAGATTTGTTTAAACGCAGAGTTCGGTGAGGTATATTTCTCTTGCGCCCTCTGCGCGAACTTTGCGTCTCTGCGTTTAAACCCTATAACTCATCCACAAAATCTTTAAAAACCTGCTTATGCTTCTCCAAATCCAAATCTGGAGCCAGAGCCACACGAACAATATAGTCCTTGTCCCCTTCTTTGGTAGTTCCCTGAGTGGAAGTCGCCGGGATTGTCCAGTAACAACCTTTAAGCTGACCATAACTCACACAAAACTTACTCTCATTCGGGATTTCCTCGATCATTTTATTGATGAGCTTCAAGTTTAGGGCTCTTTTGTAAGCTTCTTTTTCTTCTTCGGTATTTCCTTTTGTTGGAAGGTCTAAGGAAAAAACAGACGGAGTGAAAGTCTGACTAGCCAATTCCTCAGAAACAAAATTGATTTTCGCATCAGGCAATTGCGCTTCAATGAAGGTCACAAACTCTCTGGTGTTTTTGTACGCATCCGCAATTCTTTGAATCATGGATGGCATTTGTTCAGCCAGTAAATCCAATTGTAAAGGTGTCGCTTCATTGTCGCAAATCTTCAGGTGTTTTTCGATCTTGTCCATCAATCCACTCGCTTTTTTGTTGGCTACCGCATAACCCGCCGTACATTTTCCACCGCTTGGGAATTTGGATCCACTCACATAAGCAATCGTTCTAACTGAAGCCAACATCTCTTCATCACCTAAAAAGTGCACATTCGGACAAAATGTTTGATCTAGTATAAAAACAGGATCTACAGAAACTCCACCATTTTTGGTTTTTCTTTCTTTTGATAAAGCTTCCTTCAGTTTAATCATGTCCGGAACCTCAACTCTCGGATTCGTTGGGATTTCCACGATAATAAAAGGAACTGCATCCATCTCAGCAATTTTATTCAGGACCGTTTCTGTGCTCTGAACCATATCATGCTCTCGATCTACCGGCAAATCCATCACTTCAACATTGTCCAGACAAGCCGCTACTCTTCTCGCTTGATCATTCGTTCCCCCGTAACAATTCGGTGGTACAATAATCTTGATGTCTTTCCCCGGATGATTTTCCAAAGCATCTTCAATCAAGCCCATCACAATTCCATACTGCATCGATAAACCGCTTGAAGCAATCGTCACTTTCGAATTGGCAACGGTAATGTCTTTGACTATTTGAGAAACTTTAGCTTTTGAATCATTCTTATAACTTGGATCTGAATCAATTCCCACCAAATTTTTTAGTGCAATCAGCGTATTCGAGGGTGTCATGGCAATCGTCTCCCTTCTTCTCACATGCTGAATCTCGGAAACATAAGCTGAATCTTTGGTAATGATTATACTCCCCAATTCTGAATTTGTATTCACAAGAAAATCCGCTTTTGAACCCAATTCAAAATCACACACATTTTGCTTTTCTGAAATGAAAACAATGCTTCCATCAAAATCCATGATCTCCTCCTCCGATTCCACTTGTTGAAGATCAAATTGATAACCATAAACTTGTTTTAAAGCTTCTACATCAAAACAATCAGGCAATTGATCCTTAAAAGCGATCAATGTGTTCTTTCCAGCCAATAAGTTTTTTCTCAAAACCGCCATGATTGGAGTCGTTTTGGAAGAAAAAGAAATGACTTGATCCGCCTTTAAATCATGCATATTTGCTATCGTCCATTCCAATACACAGGACAATGGGTGACCTAAACGGATATAATCAAAAGCTGTTGGTAGCTCTTTCAATGCAGTGGCATCGACATTATTTAAAGTAAAAAGCGTTTCGAACTTCTCTAAAAACTGTGTTTTTGCCTGACTCTCGTCATAAATATCCAATCGATGTGTGGTTAAATTCACCCAATCTTGAGGAATATTTTCTACCATGTTTTTGATAAAGTCTTGAAGGCTTTTGTTTTCCATAATCTACTGTTTTTATACGGTTGACAAAGGTATTTAATTATTCGAAAACCGAGAACACATTAGATTCTTTGATTTCTAAACAAGCTCATCCAAAATTTATATCTTTGACTCATGAATTTTAACCTATACTATAAGAAAACCGCTTATCTTCTTCTATTTATTCCCTTGCTTTTTTCTGGATGCTCCAAGGATCTGGGTGTTGTAGAATACAAGCTGAGCATGAATACAGAAGTATTAAACCCAACAACCGACTTCGACTTGGTTCAGATGTGTGTTTTGTCGGAACAGGAAATCTTTGTTATTGGGCTCCACGATAGTTTGGAAACAGTAGCTCTGTATAAAACTGTTGACGGTGGACAAAACTGGCAAGAAATCAGTCTACCAATGACAGGAATTCAGAATGTAAAAGGGTTTCTTTTTCTAGACAGTCAAAACGGAGCTCTAATTGTAAATGAAAGTTTGTATCGAAGTCAGGACGGTGGACAAACATGGACATTAGCTGGTTTGAGTGGGTATACAGGAATAAAAGCTGGAACAAATGATTTTTATGCTTTTGCAGATCAATATGTATTTGACGGCGAAGTCTATTTTTTCCCAATTGGTGGAAGCAGAACTGTTGCCCATCAATTTGATTCCGATCTGGTTTATATTGAAAGATCCTTTAGCGCCGGAGACAAAACATTTTTTGTATATACCAATCATTTTTACACAAGCATCGACGGTTTCGATTTCTTAAGCGAAATGGAATTTAACATGCCATTTAGTCCAACCATTAATGCATATGAAGAGCCCATGGATATTGCTTTTGGAAATGGTGAATATGTTGCCGTACATAAACAGGGGAAAATCATCTATTTAAATGGTTCAACTTGGTACAATCACCATACAAGAGATTATTCAGCTATTGATTTCCGCAATGATTTTTTTATCGCTGTTGGAGACCGAACCATCAGCTCCAATTATTTGGGGAAATGGATGGATGTCATCAATCTAGATGGACTAGCTTTCCAAGAATATTTTAGAGATGTAAAAATCATAGGCGCATCCTCATTCTATGTTTCTGGAAATAGAGGATTGTTTTACAAATGCTCATTTGAATGAAAAAACTAACACTATCCCTTATTTTTCTGTTCGCACTAATTTTTGGACAAGCCCAAGAAGAGGTAATGGACTCTTTACAAACAGACACCCTTCAAACCGATTCCGAAAATGAAAAAGCCCTCTTGGAAATTGTTTTCGGTTTTGATGCAGGCTATACCAATACAACATTTAAGCCCCTGAATGCCACGGGTATTTATTCATCATCCATGTGGACATATGACCAGAAAGATCACACAGGAGAGCATACTCGAGATAAATTCAAAATTAACGGTGTTTGGTTCTGCGGAAACATTGGGATTCGGCTTCCTGTATACCGTATTAAAGGATTTGAACTAGGTGTTGGTTTATTAGGCGGATTTGGACTTCAGAGACAAACTTCCATATCCATTGATGACTCGGAAATAGAGAATGACTATTTTGAATATCTACATTCGCTTTATTGGGATGTCAGAGCAGAAGCTTATTTCAATTATTATTTCAATCCGGCATTCCGCCTCACGATTCGAGCAGGAGTTAAATTGATGCGAACCGATCAAATGTACACTCTGCCTAATCTAGAATTTGGAATAGGCTTTAAATATGTTGAAATCGGGGTTTCAGGAAACTTTGTCAACTACACCTATTACCGTGAATTCACCACAGGCGAAAGAGAAGTTGCAAAAGTGATCAACTATCCTGTATCTGGATTTATCAGAGGTACTATCCCCATCAAAAAGAAGAAGAAGGCTGAGGAATAAGGATGTAGATTTTTGAAAACGCAGAGACGGAGAGTTTTCACAGAGTTCGGGGAGGAGTTCTGAATTTCTCTTGCGCCCTCTGCGAAACCTTTGCGCCTCTGCGTTAAAATAAAAATCTGTTTACCATCAAAATCCCTCTCTTTAGCACACCCACTAATTTTGCATTGTGCATTTTTAATTTTGCATTAATAAGACCTATCTTTGCCCATTCAAATTTTTTAGAATAACACAATGAGTACAAGAGAACTTTCCGAACAGGAGATCCAAAGACGTGAATCCCTTCAAAAATTGAGAGATTTGGGTATTGAGCCATATCCGGCAGCACAGTACCACTTAACGCATCTTTCTAAAGACATCAAAGAAAACTTTGAAGAAGGTGCCAAGGTCAAGATCGCGGGTAGATTAATGTCGAGAAGGATTCAAGGAAAAGCCTCTTTTGCTGAATTGCAGGATTCTGAAGGTAGAATTCAGGTATATTTTAATCGAGATGAAATCTGCACGGGTGAAGACAAAACTCTTTACAACGAGGTTTACAAAAAGCTATTAGACATCGGAGATTTCATTGGAATTGAAGGTGAGCTATTCAAAACTCAAGTAGGTGAAATGACCGTTATGGTGAAAGATTTTACCGTACTTTCAAAGTCTCTAAAACCATTGCCTTTACCAAAAACGGATGCAGAAGGAAACGTGCACGATGCCTTTACCGATCCTGAACAAAGATATAGACAACGATATGCCGACTTAGTGGTCAACCCACAAGTAAAAGAAGTATTTGTAAAGAGAACAAAGCTTTTTAATGCGATGCGTCAGTATTTCAATGATGCTGGTTATTTCGAAGTTGAAACTCCAATTTTACAACCAATTCCTGGTGGAGCTGCAGCAAGACCATTTGTTACACATCACAACTCTTTGGATATTCCTTTATACATGAGAATCGCCAACGAACTGTACTTAAAAAGATTGATCGTAGGAGGATTTGATGGTGTTTATGAGTTCTCTAAAAACTTCAGAAATGAAGGAATGGATAGAACGCATAATCCAGAGTTTACAGCAATGGAAATCGATGTTTCCTACAAGGATTATAACTGGATGATGGATTTCACAGAGAAATTATTGGAACACTGTGCAATGGCGGTAAATGGAACTACAAAAGCTACTTTCCAAGGACAGGAAGTTGATTTCAAAGCGCCATACAAAAGAATTTCCATGAGAGATTCCATCTTGGAATTTACTGGATTTGATATTAATGGAAAGTCTGAAAAAGAACTTTACGATGCTGCAAAAGGAATGGGAATCGAAGTGGACGATACCATGGGGAAAGGAAAGTTGATCGATGAAATTTTTGGTGAGAAATGTGAAGGAAACTACGTTCAGCCAACTTTCATTACAGATTACCCAATAGAGATGTCTCCACTTTGCAAGAAGCACAGAGATAACCCGGAATTAACTGAAAGATTTGAGCTGATGGTTTGCGGTAAGGAAATAGCCAATGCTTATTCTGAGCTAAACGACCCTATAGATCAAAGAGAAAGATTCGAAGCTCAAGTTGCACTTGCTGACAGAGGTGATGATGAAGCCATGTATATCGACCAGGATTTCTTAAGATCCTTAGAATATGGAATGCCTCCAACTTCAGGTCTTGGAATTGGAATCGATAGATTGATTATGTTCTTAACGGATAACCCATCAATTCAGGAAGTCTTATTCTTCCCGCAAATGAAACCAGAGGTGTTTAAGACTGAAAAAACACTTGAATTAAAAGACAATGAAAAGGTGATTTACGACATCATTTCAGATCGTAAATCAATGAATTTGAATGATTTAAAAGATGCTTCAGGGCTATCAAACAAGCAGTGGGATAAAGGAATTAAGGCGCTTGGCAAGCTTGGAGTGACCAAAGTGACTAAAACTGAAGAGTCATTGATAGTAGACTTTGTAGAGGATTGATAAAATCAATATTTTCAAGTATTTTAGCATATGAGTTATTAAAAATCACAGCCCTTAAAGCTGTGGTTTCTTTTGTTATAATCTTGTTATTAATTTGTTATATTTACCAATAATGCCAAGTGTTCACCTCAGAGAAAGAAAATTGAAAGATGGAGTTATAGGATTCTACCTTGACTTTTATGTTGGTGGAAGTCGATACTACGAGACGCTGGATATTAAAATTAGACCTGAGTACGACAAAGAAGTAAAGAAAGCTTTAAGAGATAAAGCAACATCTATTCTTTACTCCAAGAGATCTGATATTTTAGTAAATAAGCACCCAGAAGTGTTTAAGAAAGAACTACAAAAAGGACGAGGAAACTTCTTTATTCTATTTGAGAAAATGAGGGAGAAAAGAATGGAAACTTCACCAAATACTCATGGCGTATGGCTGAATACTGAAAAACTATTAGAGAAATTTCATGGATCTAGGGAGTTACAATACCGACATGTTACATTAAACTTTTGCCAAAAATTCTTAGCATTTCTTAGAAAATATAAACATCCAACAAAAGGAAACTTTGCTAATAGCACTATTCTAACATATTATCGAAAATTTCAGAGCGCTGTAAAGGAAGGTCATAAAATGGGACTGATAAAAGAAGACTATTCTTCAATGATTAAGCACCCACCAAAAGATAAGCGAGATGAGATAACACGAGACACACTTACTATTGAAGAGATCAGAGCAATCAAAGAAACACCGTTTTATAACCCAGAAATTAAAAATGCATTTTTATTTGCCTGCTTTACTGGATTAAGAGTTTCTGATCTCCGTGGGTTACTCTGGAAAAACATATCACAGATAAACGCTGAGGACAAAAGCTCTCCTATTTACATTGTAGAATTACATCAAAAGAAAACGAAAAAGCCTGTTGTCATCCCGTTCACCCAGGAAACATTTGATTTAATAGGAAAACAACGTGGTCTTGATGATGATAACGTATTTACAATTCCAGATCAAAGCGGTTCAGCTAGTAGAACAATACGAAGGTTAATAAAACGTGTAGAATCTCCTTCGTTAAAGAGGAAGAAAATTACATTTCACTCGGCACGCCATACTTTCGGTACTATGTGCGTAAATTCCTTCGGTGATTTGTATACAACACAACGCCTAATGGGGCATTCGGATCACAAGAGTACAATTGGTTATGCACAAAAAGAGTTGAGTTCCCTTATAAATGCAATTGGAGAATTGCCAAAGATATGATACCTTTGAACCGTGAATCAAATAAAAAGTTCTATATCAATTATTTTCCTTATTATTTACTTAATAGGATATGGACACTCTCTAATACCCCACTGCGAGACCAATTGTGATGGAACTGAAGACATACACAAGCATAGCCATGAGCATCAACACTATGATCATAATGATTTAGCCGTAACGGAACATAATCATGTTTCGCATGGTGACCATTTTGATGAAGGTTGGATGGACTACGTAGTTTGTCTATTTAATGATTTGGAACATCATGGAACTGGATGTCATACAGAACATATAGTAAGTCAAGAAAATGTTCAGTTTAAAAACTCGTCAAAACAAGACGAAGATTATGACCAAACTTCAGGTTTTTCCATTTTCTTGAATTATCCGCTTATAGGTCAAAAAATAACAACAACTTCGAATCTTGTCAATGGACCACCCATGCGGTTTGACAGTCAAGCCTATCTATTTACCTTACCCCAAAGGGGGCCTCCATTTTATTCTTGCTAAGAGTTCTCATTGAACTCCGTTTGAACGTTCAGTACTGATCAACATTTGAACGTTAAAGTTATTTCCTGTCTTTTGGCAGGATAATGTTGAACAAGAATAAATTCTTATGATCAATCGAATAATAAATTTTTCAATAAAAAATAAGCTATTGATCGGCCTTATGACGGTTGCATTAATAGCAGGTGGAATTTGGAGTATGACCAAAGTACCACTTGATGCCGTTCCTGATATAACCAATAATCAGGTGCAAGTAATCACGCAAGCGCCAAATTTGGGAACCGAAGATATTGAGCAGTTTGTCACTTATCCAGTGGAGATTGCAATGTCAAATTTACCAGGAGTGGTAGAAATCAGATCTATCTCCAGATTTGGTTTATCAGTGGTGACCATTGTATTTGAGGATGATATGGGCACCTATCTTCCCAGGCAGCTCGTTTCTGAAAAACTCAATGAAGTAAAAAAAGACATCCCGTCAGAATTTGGTGAACCTGAAATGGGTCCTATTTCTACGGGATTAGGAGAGATATACCAATATACCTTAGAGGTGGATGAAGAGTATAAAGATCAATACTCACCAGCTGATTTAAGAACCTTTCAAGATTGGATTATCAAGCGTCAAATGTCAATGGTACCAGGAGTAGTCGAAGTCAATGCTTTTGGAGGAGATGTTAAACAATATGAAGTTGCCGTTGATCCTGACAAGTTGAGACGAATGGATGTCACAATGATTGAAGTGTTTGCAGCTTTAGAGGCAAACAATCAAAATACAGGTGGGGCCTATATTGAAAAGGATCACTATGCCAATTTCATTAGAGGAGAAGGATTAGCAAGAACGCTTGAGGATATAGAACATATCGTAATTAAAAATGTAAATGGAATTCCAATAACAATCAAAGATGTTGCTACCGTAAAATTCGGTAAGGCTGTTAAATATGGTGCATTTACCAAAGATGGTGAAGGAGAAGCTGTGGGTGGTATGATTCTCATGCTTAAAGGAGCGAATTCTAATGATGTTATTACTGCTGTAAAAGAAAGAGTTGAAGAAATACAAAAATCATTACCTGAAGGTGTACGAATAGAACCATTTTTGGATCGAAGTGACTTGATTGCAAAAACTACAGGAACTGTAAGTCAGAACCTAATTGAAGGGGCGCTCATAGTGATTTTTGTTTTGGTTTTCCTACTTGGAAACTGGAGAGGTGGGTTAATCGTTGCTTCTACCATCCCACTGTCATTATTGTTTGCATTTATTCTTATGCATGTTTTTGGCGTTTGGGCCAACTTGATGAGTTTGGGCGCTATTGATTTTGGGATTATAGTAGATGGTGCTGTCATTATTGTTGAGGGAACTGTATTTGCACTTCATGCCAAGCTTTTAAAAGGAGAAAAAATAGATTCTGAAGAACGAGATGAAATAGCAGAAAAATCAGCTAGTAAAATGATGAACTCTGCCTTTTTTGGTCAGCTTATCATACTTATAGTATTCATTCCAATACTCGCACTACAGGGCGTTGAAGGCAAAATGTTTCAACCAATGGCATTGACCTTTATGTTTGCCATGATCGGAGTCATGATCTTGTGTCTCACTTACGTTCCAATGATGTCAGCTTGGTTTTTAAGAGCCGGGAGTAAGAAAAAGTCGTGGGGTGATAAAGTAGTAGAATTCCTTGAAAAGATTTATGAAAAAGCTCTAGGAGGTGTTTTGAAAGTAGGGAAATGGGTTGTATTTGGAGCTGTTGGATTATTAGTCTTTGCGGTACTCATCTTCAACAAGATGGGAGGTGAATTCATCCCTGAATTAGATGAAGGAGACCTTGCTTTTCATGCTATTCTGAAACCAGGATCTTCATTAACAGAAACGATTGAAACAACTACTGAAATTGAGCAAATTGTAATGGATGAATTTCCTGAAGTAAAACACATTTATAGCAGAATCGGTGTTGCTGATGTTCCGACTGATCCTATGCCCATGGATATTGCAGACGTATTCGTTATTCTTCATCCTGAAGATGAATGGGAATCAGGTATTTCCAAGACCGAACTGATCGACAATATGAAAGAACGATTAGAAGAAGTGCCAGGAGTCAACTATGAATTTACACAACCTATAGAGATGAGATTCAATGAGCTGATCACTGGAGTTCGCGAGGATGTAGCTATCAAACTTTATGGTGACGATTTGAATATTTTGACTGAAAAGGTCGCAGAGATTGAACAGCTCATAGCTGGCATTGACGGTATTGGTGATATGAAATCTGAAGCTACAAGTGGCTTACCACAGATCACAGTTCATTATAACAGAGCTAAAGTTTCTCAATATGGATTACAGATTAGTGAACTTAATAGTCTCATTCAAACTGCATTTGCCGGAGGTACGGCAGGAGTCATTTTTGAAGGTGAAAAGCGATTTGATTTGGTAGTTAGGCTGGATGAAGAGCATAGAAAGGGCATTGACGATATCAAAAATCTTTATGTAATGACCTCAAACGGTTCGCAGATTCCAATGAAGGAAGTTGCAGCTATCAGTTACCAATCCGGCCCAATGCAAATTTCACGCGATAACACAAATAGAAGATCATATGTTGGAATCAATGTGCGTGGAAGAGATGTGAAATCGTTGGTCGAAGAGATAAAGCTAAAACTAGATAAAGAATTGACTTTACCTCCAGGATATTATATCCGATATGGTGGAGCATTTGAGAACTTAGAACGAGCAAGTGCAAGGCTACAAATAGTCGTTCCAATTGCTTTAGGACTAATCTTCATTTTAATTCTGTTTGCGCTAAAATCATTC
>JAUICI010000204.1 GCA_030427935.1 Bacteroidia bacterium
TTAGAAAAGCGGAAAAAGATAAAAATGAAAACGATGAAAATTAGAAAAAGAAATCATCAGTTGCAAAGACTGAATTTATAACTTAAATTTAAGCTCCCTTGGTGAAAATTAGTTTGAAGACTTACAAAATGCAATTTCGTTCACTACTGGAGGAGTCAATTCTACAATGACTTATAATGTGTTCGCAATGAAAGATGTTGATTCTAGAGGATTGGCTTTTCATGGAAGTATGGGTGGAAATGAGAGAGTTGAATGTGGAAATGATGCTTCAGTTCAAATTTCAGGAACACAGATTACCCTTGAGGCTTGGATCAACCCGCAGAACTGGGTTGGAATCAATCAGGGACATGTCATTAACAAAGAGTTTAATGGCGGTGCAGGAAGTGATTTTGGATATATGATCAGAGTCGGAAGTGGTGGTGACATCAGTTTCAATCTTGGTGATGGTAACTGGAATGAATTAACGACTACAGGGGCTCCTTTAGTGCTTGATCAATGGCAACATGTTGCTGCTACTTATGATGGAGCAGTGATGCAGATTTATTTAAACGGAACAATGGTTGCTAGTCAAAATACGACGATTAGCTTTTCAGCAACAAATAACAATCTTACGATTGGAGCTTGGGCTGGTGGAGGCGGAAGCGTCTTTGATGGTAGGATTGATGAAGTAAGAGTTTGGAATGTTACTAGATCAGCAACTCAAATTCAAGAAGCAATGGATAGTTGTTTGACCGGAACAGAAAATGGACAAGTGGCTTATTATCAGTTAGAAGACGGAGCGGGTAGTGCTACGGCAACAGATTTAACTGCAAATGGAAACGATGGAACTTTGACCAATATGGATATCAATGCCGATTGGGTTTCAGGTGTTTCGAATTGTGCTACTTGTGAAATCGAAATGACACAAACAATTACAGCTTCTATTGTAACAATCGACAATTCGGTAACAAATAATGCGAATGTCTTAACTGCGGGAGAAACTGGAGCAGCTTACCAATGGTTAGATTGTGATAGCAATGATGACCCTATCATGGGTGAAACAAACCAAGATTTCACAGCCACAGCAAATGGAAACTATTCTGTTGAAATTACATTGAATGGATGTGTGGATACTTCTGCTTGTGAGCCTGTAACAACAGTTGGATTGGATGAAATCGATTTCGGATCGAACTTTAGAGTATATCCAAACCCAAGTGACGGTATCGTAAATATTGATTTCGGAGCAGTTTCAGCAGATTGGACGGTTCGAGTGGTATCACCAGAAGGAAAAGAGATTTTCTTTAAAGAGGTGAATCAGCAATCAACCTTCATGGATTTCGCTGAATATCCAAAAGGAATCTATTTCCTTGAAATCAGTGACGGAACTCGAAAGAGCTTCCATAAAGTTGTGAAGCAATAATAGCTCTTACATACATTTTGAAAACCCTGACAGGCAAGTCCTCGTCAGGGTTTTTTTGTGCTTCATTCTAAAGGATTTTAGTTGAAATCTTATCTTTTAAAGCTGACATTGGTCATGTGTGAAAATGACAATAATCATACGATTCATCAGGTGTTGAGGTGACAATCGTCACATTATGAATGGGATACATCCTGTAATTTTGTGAGTGTAAGATTAAGATTAACCAATTAAGAATATACGAGTTATGAAAGTAGAACAAATTTATACGGGATGTTTAGCTCATGCAGCCTATTACATCGAGAACAATGGAGAAGCAGCAATTTTTGACCCATTAAGAGAGGTTCAGCCTTATTTAGACAGAGCCAAAGAGGATGGAGCAAAGATTAAGTATGTATTTGAAACACATTTTCATGCGGATTTTGTAAGTGGACATTTAGATTTGGCTAAGAAAACAGGAGCAGAAATTGTTTATGGTCCAACTGCTAAACCCGGTTTTGAAGCTATTACAGCAGAAGACGATCAAGTATTTCAAGTAGGAAATTATAAAGTGAAAGTAATTCACACTCCGGGTCATACCATGGAAAGTACAACCTATCTTTTGATCGATGAAAATGGGAAAGAACATGGGATCATTACTGGTGATACCTTATTCATTGGAGATGTAGGTCGACCAGACTTGGCGCAGCATGTGATCGAAGACTTGACAGAGGAAAAGTTGGCTGGTTACTTGTTTGATTCTTTAAGAAACAAGATCATGCCGTTAAGCGATGATTTGATTGTTTATCCGAACCATGGGGCAGGATCGGCTTGTGGTAAAAATATGTCGAAAGAAACGACGGATACTCTGGGGAATCAAAAGAAGACCAATTATGCTTTGAGACCAGACATGACATTGGAAGAATTTAAGGATGAATTACTTACTGGTTTAACAGCGCCTCCAGGTTATTTTCCACAGAATGTTTTGATGAACATCAAGGGATACGACAGTATTGATGATGTAATGGAAAGAGGAATGCGTCCTTTATCTGCAACTGAGTTTGAAGTAGCTGCAAATGAAACGGAAGCCTTAATTCTGGATACAAGAGATGCCAATGATTTCGCCAAAGGTTTTATTCCAAATAGTATAAATATTGGTTTGGATGGAAACTTTGCGCAGTGGGTTGGAGAGATGATTCCTGATGTCAAACAAGAGATTTTGCTTGTTTGTGAGCCGGGCAGACAAGAAGAGGCCATAACGAGACTTTCAAGAGTGGGTTATGATCACACAATTGGAATTCTTGAAGGCGGATACAGTACATGGGAAGCTTCTGGAAAAGAAGTGGATAAATTCGAAAGAATTACAGCCATGGATTTAGAAAACAAATACAAAGCTGGAGATGTGCATCTAATCGATGTCAGAAAGAAAAGTGAGTTTGATTCTCAGCATGTTTTAAACTCTGTAAATGTGCCTTTGAATCAAATCAATCAGCATTTGGCAAGTTTTCCGAAGGATCAAGCTTTTGTGGTTAACTGTGCAGGAGGATATAGAAGTATGATTGCAGCGTCAATCTTAAAATCCAGAGGATGGGACAATTTTGTGGATGTTGTAGGTGGATTCAATGCCATCAAAGACACGGAAGTTCCGGTATCGGAATATGTTTGTCCGACAACAATGCTATAGTTTAGTTGTTAATAGTATATAAAGAAAAAGCGGTCTTCGGATCGCTTTTTTTATGCTAGATGATTTTTACTTTTCTCAAAACAAAACCTTCAAGTGTAAGTTATCTTATTTAGTTTCGTTTATTATTGAAATCAAACTAAAGTCTTATGAAATTTATTTGGCCTTTATTTATCGCACTCATTTTAGTTTCCTGTAAAAAAGAACAACAAGCAGGAGAAGGTTTGACTCTTATTACCTCTTTAACTCAGCTTGATGCAGAATTAGCCGAGGGCGTTTCCATGGTTTTTTATCATGCAAGTTGGTGTCACATTTGCCAGGATGAAATGCCAAAAGTCGAAGCAACAGCAACTGACCCTGATTTGGGAGGGGTATTTTTCGGTGAAGTTGAATATGATGATCATCCAGATATTCTGAATCAATACAATATCGTTGGGTTTCCAACAATTGTAATCTACCAGGACGGAATAGAGGTAGATCGATTTACTGGCGGGGGACATACAACGGCTGAATTTAAAACAGCAATATTACCGTATTTATAAATTTCTGATTTTTCAATAGATTCCAATATTCAAAATTAGTAACTTAAGGGCAAGACTATGCTCATGAGGTTACTACTTCTTATATTGATATTTCTAGGTTCTGGGGTTTTATTCGCTCAGAAGATGGAGACGAAAGTCGATTCATTACTGTATCTGACGAAACAGGATATTAGTAAAGATTCTTTGTCTTCCCTCTACAACAATATTTCTAATGAAACTAGAAGCTTCGATTATGAAATGTCCAAGGCTTATGCATTCAAAGCTTTGCGATTATCCAAACAAATTGACAATCGGGTTAATATGTGTCATGCTTACCATAATTTGGGGTCACACTATTATTACATTTCCGAATTTGATTCCAGTATTTACTATAATAAGCTAGCTCTAAATGTCGCTCTGGAGAATGATTTGAAAATGTTAGTAGGTAGAAGCTATAATAATTTAGCTGTAGATTATGATCAGATGGGGGAGTTGGACAAGGCTATCGAATATTCAATGAAATGTTTGCAGGTAAATGAAGAACTCGGAGATATCGACGGTATGGCTTCAGCCAATTTAGAGTTGGGAAGTGTGTATTACCAGCAAGGTGTGTATGAGGAAGCCATGAATCATTTCAAAGCGGCGCTTGTTCTCGATACTCAGGTTGATTATCAAAGCGGAATGGCCTATGATTACGGGAATATTGGAACAGTCTTTCAAAAAATGGATCAATTGGATTCTGCGGTTTATTATCTTAAGAAATCGGCCAAAATCCGCGAAGAATTAAGGGAGTTCCATAGTTTGACCATCACCTATACTAATTTGGGAAATATTTACCGTTATACCGGAAGGGTTGATTCGGCTAAGGTATTCTTTGATAAAGCATTGGAATTAACCAAGATTACGGAAGATCGAGATGCGATGAGTCACTTGTATGTGAGCTTGGCCATTCTGGAGCTCAAGCATTACAAGAATTATTCAAAAGCAGAGAAATATGGTCTGAAATCCAGGAATTTGGCGATTGAAATAAAGTCTTTATATAGAGAAATTAAAAGTATTGAAATCCTCTCGGAAATTTATGAGTTTAAAGGAGATTACAAGGAAGCGGTTAAATACCACAAATTGTATGCGCTTCGACAAGATAGTTTGGTCAATAGCAAGAATGCGCAAATTTTATCTGATCTTAAATCAAAGCATCAAAAAGAAAAGCACCGTATTGAAATCAGTAATCTAGAGCAACAAAAAGAAGCCGCAGAAATGCTTCATGAATCAGAATTAAGAGAAGAACAACTAAGGTCAAGTAACAAGCAAAAAGTCATCTACTTTTTAGTAGTTGGTTTATTAGTTGTGGCCGTTTTAGGATTTATTGCTTATCGAAATTTTAATGAAAAGAAAAAGGCGAATGAAGAGATTCGAGTTCAAAAAGAAATAGTGGAGGAGAAGAATAAGGAGATCTTGGATTCCATTAATTATGCAAAAAGAATTCAGTCTGCCATTTTACCAACAGATCAATCGATTAAAACCAACTTCCCAAATTCTTTTGTTTTGTATAAGCCGAAAGATATTGTGGCAGGGGATTTTTATTGGCTGGAGGCCTACGCCAAGGCTTCGGCCTCCGAGGGAATTTTAATTGCAGCTGCAGATTGTACAGGTCACGGGGTCCCGGGAGCCATGGTGTCGGTGGTTTGTAATAATGGTTTGAATCGATCAGTAAGGGAGTTTGGTTTGACAGATCCTGGCCAA